>NZ_JAWHNU010000020.1:0-52775 GCF_032582135.1 Pseudomonas syringae group sp. J309-1
CTCGGCATGGATGCCGAGCGAGCGCCGTTGGGCCAAGGATGGCCCGTCGGCGCGTGCCCACACCACGGCACCGGAGTCGAAGGTACCCCTGCGAAGCAGGGCCGCACGTCAGCGATAAATGGTTTCCCCCCCTTTGCCGAAACAAAGGGGGTCGACCGTCAGGGCGAAACCAGAACTCAGAAGCACAGAGAGTTTTTTTGCTGCCACTCAGTAGCAAAATCACTTCGCTTCACCCTTAACCCTAACTGACACTGGCTCTTGCCCCCTATAGGCCTTAAGCTGCGCCAGCCTATTTCAGATGGAGGGCGTGCACATGCGAATTCTTCTTGTAGAAGACAACCGGGATATCCTGGCCAACCTTGCCGATTATCTGGGCATGAAGGGCTATACCGTCGATTGTGCACAGGATGGCCTCTCCGGATTGCATCTGGCGGCAACCGAACATTACGACCTTATCGTGCTCGACATCATGCTGCCCGGCATCGATGGCTACACCCTCTGCAAGCGGCTGCGTGAAGACGCCCGCCGTGACACCCCGGTCATCATGCTGACCGCCCGTGACCAACTGGATGATCGCCTGCAGGGCTTCCGTTCCGGTGCTGATGACTATCTGCTCAAACCCTTCGCCTTGTCCGAGCTGGCTGCACGCATCGAAGCTGTATTGCGCCGTGCTCAGGGCGGTGGCCGACGCACCTTGCAAGTCGCCGAATTGGTGTACGACCTCGACACACTGGAAGTCACCCGTGAAGGGCGTCTGCTCAAGCTCAATCCGGTTGGTCTCAAGCTGCTTGCCGTATTGATGCAGAAAAGTCCTCACGTGTTGCGTCGCGAGGTTCTGGAGGAAGCCCTGTGGGGGGACGACTGCCCCGACAGCGACAGTCTGCGCAGCCACGTTCATCAACTGCGCCAGGTAATCGACAAGCCTTTCGACAAGCCACTGCTGCAAACCGTACATGGTGTCGGTTACCGTCTGGCCGAGGGCCGGGATGGAGTTTAAACAGAGCCTTGCCCAACGCATCATCATCGCTTTCGCGTTGATGAGCGCGCTGGTGGCGGGTTCTTTTGCCATGGGCATCGTCGCGACTGTCCATCTGGTAGAAGAGAAACTGATTTCAGCCGGCCTTGGCGGCGACCTGAACCGTTTGCTGCTGCTCGACAGTGTCAGCGACTGGAGTCACCGTCCGGAGCCTGATCAGCTCTTCTATTTCAGCGGCGGCCCCGGCGATTTCGATATACCCAGCGACCTCAGGCATCTTGAGCCTGGCTTTCATGAAGTGTTTCGTGGCCCGCTGTCCTATCACGCCATGATCGAAGTGGTCGACGGTCGACGTTATGCATTGCTTCAAGATCAAAGCGATTTTGAAGAGCGCGAGCGAGTGTTATTCGCCGTCGTGCTGGTGGGCTTCGTGCTTGCCTTGGGGCTGGCGGTATTTTTGGGCTGGGTACTGGCTCGCCGGGTCATGGCGCCTGTCGTAAGGCTGGCACGGCAGGTGCGTCATCGCGACCAGTTGCTTGGTTTGGCACCTCCGTTGGCGCCTGACTATGCCGCTGACGAAGTAGGGGAACTGGCCGTGGCCTTCGATGCCACGCTGGGACGCCTGCGTCAGGCGTTGACCCGCGAGCGTATGTTCACCAGCGACGTCAGCCATGAACTGCGAACCCCGCTGATGGTACTGGCCAGCTCCTGCGAGCTGTTGCTGGATAATCCAGCGCTGGATGCTCGTGCCAGAGCGCAGGTCGAGCGGATTGCCCGGGCGTGTGAGGAAATGCGTGACCTGGTCCAGACGTTCCTCATGCTGGCGCGCACTCAGCGTGAAGAAGCCAACATGGTCCCCAAGGTGTCCCTGGAAAGTGTTGCTGAAGATCTGGTTGCACTCTGGCGCGGCCCTATCGAAAGCAAAGGGTTGCAACTGACTGTGCGCTCAGTTGGCACGAGTCCGCCTTCAGGAATTCTGTACAACTCCACCTTCCTTCACGCCGTTATGGGCAACCTGCTGCGCAATGCCCTGCATTACACCGACCAAGGCTTCATTACGTTGACGTTGCAGCAGGAAGGTTTTCTGGTGGAGGACAGCGGTGTCGGTATCCCTGAAGAAAAACGCGAGGCCATGTTCGAGCCTTTTGTGCGGGGTAACGAACAGCGGGGTGAAGGTCTTGGGTTGGGTCTTTCGCTGGTTCAGCGCATCTGTGAAAACCAGGGGTGGAGCGTCAGCTTGAGCCCGATGGAGCCCAACGGTTGCCGCTTCAGTGTGAAGCTCAAAAAGTAAGTCCGTCTGCGTCCATCAACGATGTGCTCCCCCGTTTCAACGCCGAAATAACTCTGACAGTCTTCTTTACCTTACGTCCTCAGGGACGCTAAACCTTTGACGTATCTGGAAACATCTGCGCAGACTTCCGACACTTTTTTCACATGGGCATGACCTGACGCTGACAGCGCTCTGACTATCTTGCCGGCATCGACATGAGTAGGTGCCCCTATGAGCAAGCGAATCGAACTTGAGTTTTCACGCAAGTACAACCACGAACATGCCCAACAGTATTTGCAAAAGCATCAGGACAATCTGTCCCGTCGCCTGTCTCATTGGCGCGATGAGCAATTGGCGCGTACCGCTTTGCATCGTGCGGGTGATCCGGGGTTAGTGCTTGACCTCCCTTGCGGTGCCGGGCGCTTCTGGCCGTTATTGGCTGAGAAATCGAACCGCATGATCATTGGCGCTGACAATTCGGCAGACATGCTGAAGACCGCTTGTGCTGCCCAGCCGGCAGAAGTAGTGAAAAGGGTACAACCCTTGCAGACATCTGCTTTTGACATCGATCTACCCGACAACGCCGTAGACAGCATTTTCTGCATGCGGTTGCTGCACCACGTAGGTCAGGCCGATCATCGGCTCGCTCTACTGAAGGAGTTTCAGCGTGTTACACGTGACAGCGTGATCATTTCACTCTGGGTCGATGGCAATTTCAAATCGTGGAAACGCAAGCGCCTTGATCAAAAGCGCCAGGCGAAAAGTGGGCAGGATAGTTACCAGAATCGCTTTGTGTTACCGGCCGCTACCGTTGAGGCCGAGTTTGAGCAGGCTGGATTCCGCATTCAGGACCGCCTCGATTTTTTACCGATGTATGCCATGTGGCGTGTGTATTTACTGCGTAAGAGGTAAACAAGATGGGCGTACAAGTCGCTATGGAGCCCACAATCTCAAAGGAAGAGCGTTTTGATTCCTTCTGGGCGCAGCATGGCGAATGGGTTGAAGAGCCCAACCAGCGTCGGGGCGGTGAGAGCGGTGTGCAACGGATAATTGCCGATGATGGCCAACTGATTTATGTCAAACGACAGGTTGGGCATACCTATCGCAGTTGGCTGCATCCATTCGGGCGTCCGACGGTATTGCGCGAGCGCGATGCGATTCAGGGCTTGAGCGGACTTGATGTAAACGTGCCCAGGCTGATTTTCTGTGGTGCGCAGCGTGATAAAAGCCATGAGTGGCGTGCGCTTCTGGTGACTGCGGCCCTGGACGGTTTTGTGGAGATCGAAGACTGGTACGCCGCAGGTGGGCGAGAGCACCATGGCGAGGCGTTGCATGATCAACTGCTCCATGAACTGGCAGGTAACCTGGCGCGGATGCATAAAGGCCGCTGGCAGCACAGTTGTCTTTATATAAAACACGTATTTGTGCGTGTTATTGGCGAAGGTGATAACGCTAAAGCTGAAGTCGCGTTGCTTGATCTGGAGAAGTGCCGACGCCGTTTGACCGCTGTGGCTGCCGCCCGTCATGACCTCAAACAGCTACGTCGCCATTCGTCGTTCACTTCAACGGATTGGCAGAAGTTGGTCTATTTTTATCAGGCAGCGTTTGGCAGCGCTATCAAGGGCTTAGACTGATGAAACTAGAACTGGCACGAGGTTTATTTATTCTGGGTGCGCTGGCGGTGACCTCCGTTGCAATGGCCGCCTGGGTACAGCCGGGAACACAGATTTTGAGCGCTCTACACGGCGAAGGGCATTGCCCGCTGCCACGGGTCGCAAAAGCTCCCGACCTGGTGAGTCCGAGTCACGACTTGCTGTTATTGATGTTTGGGTTGGCTCAAGGCTCAAGTAGCGGACGTTAGCTATTGGCGTTTGCTGCTCCACTGACTAACGGCCCCTGTAATGGGGCCTCGTTGCATCTGCGCTTTAGATAAAAGCTCCTCGCAGACCAGGGCGCTTCAAACCAGATGCAGATGGTTGTCCCAAAGTCCGGCAGGCAGATCCAGAGGTTTGGCAAGCAGCTCGTTTTGACGGCAGTCGTAAAAACGGCAACGACCTTGTCCGGAGGTCACCACAAATCCATCCGTTACCGCACCAACACCTGCGCAGTCGGGCAGGGCAGCGTCGAGGCGGACTGCGCCGCTGTCCAGATCCCAGATGAAAAAACGATTGCCCCGTGGAGCAGTGAGGGCCACCAGACGCAATTCGCTGTGTACGGCAACGCTTGCGGTGTAATGCCCCATCGAAGCCAGTTGCTGTTCACTCACCGGAAACGCAACAAACGGCTGGCCCGGGCGTTTGATCGCCAGCAACTCCGAGGACTCATGGGCGTCTCCCATGAATTGCTGACCCGAGACGATGGTGCCGTCGCTGGCGATTCCCAGGTGACGAACACTGTTCATGGATTGCGCCAGGGTTTCCTTGCTTAGCAGCGTGCCGTCGCGCTGCATCAATACCAGGCTTGGCTGCATGGCGTTCAGATTCATTTCGACGCGGCTTTCCGCTTCAGTCCGGATCCCGCCATTGGCCACCACCAATGTTTCGCCATCAGGCATCCAGGACACCTGATGCGGGCCAATACCATGGGTGGAGATTTCCCCTGTATGCACCAGACGCTCGTCCACAAACCGATACACGCCGAGTACACCGCGCCCAGGGTCGGTGGTGTCATTCTCGGTGGTGTAGAGCCATTCGCCGCTGCTGTGGATGACTGCATGGCCGTAGAAATGCCGATCAGGTTGCGAGTGGATCGTCTGTAGCAGACGTCCATCATTCAGGTCGATCAGATAACTTTCAGTGCCCGGTCTACGGGCGACGAACAGCGCCAGATTCAGCGTTGGATGATTGATGATGTCGTGGCAGCGTTGGCCGACCCGGGTTGCGAACACTTGTTGACCATCCAGACGATAACCCACGGCGTAGTGCTGGCCGTCGCCATCGTCGCGAGCGGACAGCAGCAGCGGGCTTTTGCCTTTCTGTCGAAACAGCGTCCAGCCGCCCAGGGTGCAGGCGCTGAGCAGCAGGCTTCCGAGTGCCAGGGCCTGGCGTCGCAACATCATTGTTATCTCCTGATCAGTCGCCGTCGTTGGCGTTGAAGCCCAACTGGATGCCCAGTGCTTTGGCCAACTCACCTTCGTGCAGACGATGCACGACGTTGAGGCTGTCGTAGAAGGCATTTAGCTGCTGACGACCCTCTTCACTGGCCAGCAAGTCGACGAGCGGCGGCTTGAGGTCCGATAGCAGTTTGCGACTGGCAGCGTAAGCAGCGTCGATCTTGTCTGCCAGCGGTTTCTGCTCGGCGGGCAGCAGACCACGCAAGCCTTTGTTGTCGACCCCGGCCCATACCGTCTGGGCGCTGGCCAGGCTCGCTTCCAGGCTGCTCAGGGACGACTGGCTACGCCATGCGTCCGCCTGGAATGGTTGTGGCTGACCTTTGCTCTGACGACCCAGCGGTGTACCGAGCTTTTTCTTCAGCGTATCCAGGGCGGTGACTTGCACGCGCAGTAACTCGGCGATGGCCTCGTGAGAGTCTGCGTAGCGCTGGTTGGGGAATTTGCTCAATTGCGCGAGCATGCCGTCGTTGCTGTTCCAGCGGCTGAGGATCTCTTCGGCGAGGGCTTTCTGGCGCTCACCAATCGCCATCAGCAATGGGCAATAACGGGCTTTTTGCTCGGCGTTGGCCATGTCGATGGCAGCGTCGAACAGGATGTATTCATAAGCGGACAAGCCTTGAACGACCACGCTGGATTTGGCCAACGCATCGGGGGTGATCTGCGGTTGGGCGGTCACCAGTTGTTCCACCTGACGGCCGACCAGATTTTTCTTGTCCGGCCAGAACTGCACCTGCCATGAACGATTGCCCTCGGCCAGTGGCCCGATCAGCAATGGCTGCAGCTCGGCCCATGCCTTCTGGGCATAGAGGAAGTCAGCGCGGGCAGTGGCCAGATCAGTCTTGCCTTCGCAGAACGCCAAAGCGCTTGTCGCCAACTTGCGATCAGCATCAACCCAGCGGCTGTAGGTCGGCAGGATCACTTGCTTGGCAATCGCTGCCGAAGTGACCGCTTGCGGGTCCGAAGGCGCGCAGGCACCCAAGGCGAGCGCGGCAAGGCTGGTGAAGAGCAACTTGGGACGGAACATGTCCGGCTCCTTATAGTTTTTAAATGAAAGAAGTCATAACGAATTCAGGAACGCCAGCAATGCTGCGCGTTGCTCGGCATCGAACGCCAATACCTGACGCTGCGCGGCCTGAGCTTCACCGCCGTGCCACAGCACCGCTTCGAGCAGATCGCGGGCTCGTCCATCGTGTAAAAACTGAGTGTGGCCGCTGACGGTCTGCGTCAGACCTATGCCCCACAGAGGCGGCGTGCGCCATTCGCGCCCGGTCGCCTGAAATTCGGTGCGATTGTCAGCCAACTCGGCGCCCATGTCATGTAATAACAGGTCGCTGTAAGGACGTATCACCTGATTGGCGAGTTCCGGCTCGGCAGCATCATGGCGTGTCTTGAACTGCGGTGTATGGCATTGCTGGCAGCCAGCCTCGTAAAACAGATTCTTGCCGGCCAATACCTGCGGGTTTTCAATATTACGACGGGCAGGAACTCCCAGGTTGCGACTGTAGAACAGCACCAGCCGCAGGATATTGTCGCTGACCTCGGGCTCGCCATCCGGCCCATTGCCGTTAGGGGCCGCAAGGCAGTTGGTCTGTGTGGGCGTGCAGTCATCGAAATTGCGCAGGCTGGTGGTCAGCCCCATGTCGCCTGAAAACGCGTGCACGTTTTGTTGGTTTAGATTGGGCTGCCCGGCCTTCCAGCCAAAACGGCCCAAGGCGACGGTCTGTTGCTCATCGTCCCACACCCAGTTCGGGCGACCGGAGATGCCGTCGCCGTCTTTGTCATCTGTATCGGCATTGGCCAGAATCGCTGCATCGGGAATCGCCTCCAGCAGCCCCAGGCCAATCATTGGAGGTGCGACACGCACCGAAGCGCGGGTTTCAGGGTGCATCGGGCCGTAGCCCAGATGAGTGATGCTCAAGGTCGGCTTGCGCAGTTCGACCACAGTGCCATCGCGGAACCTGACTGGCATGGGCTCGTACTCGATGCGCACTCGACCCTCTGGCTCAACACCCGGCACCGCCATGTCCTGCAACTGTCCGCCATAGACAGGTTCGGGCAGCACGCCATTCTTCTTGATCAGTTCAGCTTGCGCCGGATCATCCGGGATCGACAGGCGCACCAGCATCGAAACGGCATTGACATCATCCTGCTCGGGAGGATGACCGCGACCGTCCTTGATGTGGCAGTTCTGGCACGCATTAGTGTTGAACAATGGCCCCAGACCGTCGCGGGCCGTTGTGGTGGAAGGTGCAATCACCCAAGGGCTGCGGAAGAAGCTGTTACCCACGCTGAAGTCCAGACGCCGCACCGGAGACAGATTCGCCGACGGCATCGAAAACGCATTCACGTCCCGCTTGTTCACCGTCGCCTTGCCACCCGCCAGTGCTTCACCCGGCTCAGCCTGGGTGAAACGCGGGGCGTCATCGCATGCGCCCATCATCAGAGCACTGAGCAACACAACAAAGGGACGCAACCGCGTAGCCATAACCATCCTGCAACAAGCCCGAAATCAGGGCGTGCAAGCTTAACAGCCTCGTCGTTTTTGAATAAGAGGGATTATCGTTTGCCTTGGTGGGTGCAATGTGTTGTTACGAATTATCGGTTAGGCTTTTTTACCCGGCCCGACTCTAGAGTCCACTCCTTGCTACCTGTCCGCTGATTCCTGCAGTCGATCCGAGACAAAACATCGTTGGAAAGGACTGCGGCGGTCGCGGGAGATTTGTGAATACCTACATCGAATATTAATTGAAAAAGCCCCGCCAACGCGGGGCTGCTCGACGTTCCTCTACTCTTCAGTTAACGAATATTTTTCTTGGGTGATGAAGTCCGGCTCTTTCCAATTTGGACCTTTGATCGCCCGCCCCCGTTCATCGCGGGCTAGTACGCCATCAATTATGAGTTTTTCATAGGTATTCCATAACTCACCTGTTCCAAGAGCTTCAAATCTATAGGATGTGTAGAGTCTGTCTATTCTAGGCTGTGAAGAAATAGGAGCTAAAGCCGTTAGTACATCTGCTATGGATTCGTTGATGATAATATCTTTGATGTGGTTCATTATTTTTCCTTAAGTGCGCGAGCATAGTCTTGTTTTTCATCAGCGCTGATAGCGTCTTCCGTATATAGTGGGGTGAGCATTTCGTCGATTCCATAATCCTCAAGCGTAGCAGTGTGGGTATCGTTCCACACAGAACCTTCTTCACTGTCCCTCAACCCAAGAGCCCTATATCGTTCCAACTCTCTAATTTCGTGTGTATAAAACCTTTTATCAATGTCGCTGATAGATATTTCACCGCGCAGGATTTTTTCCAGGCGATCAATCATTATGTTGTTACCGTCCGATGGATCAAATCGCCCTGTATGCAATTTCACCAACTCAATACCCTCTTGGGTAACCGACGCTGTTGTCCAGTCCAGCTTCTGAATCGGGCCTCCAGCTTTGTCGGGATTGTACATACGTCCACTATATTTTCCTTTGGTGGTTGCCCCGTCATATGGAGAGTTCAGCATCACATAGACAGGCTTGATCCCGGATGCTGCCGGGAACCAGATGATGAAGTCATTTAACGTGGGCAGTAATGCAGGGTAGGGCTCAGCCTCAATAACAATGGGTTGCAGAGTGACGCCGGTGTACAGCGGTATTTCCTGGGATATGGCGGGGGTTGTGCTAGACGGGTTTTCGCTCAACGGTGGGTCCGCAGGCGTCCAGGTCAAAGTGATAGGTTGCTGATCCGGGATGGTGCTGAGTATTACTGACTCGTACAAACCTGTCGTTGGGTTCAGCGTTGCAACTCGTACGGGAACCGCCCTGGGTATGTTCGTGCCATCGGCACTAACCACAGAAATGAATGATCGATTACCTCTAGCTTCACTGGTCAAACGCATTGGCATTTCTACCGTGCCTTGCGCCAAAGCTATACTCTGCAAATCGGTATCTGGCGGGAGCCCCAATTGATCGGCGTCAGTGCCAAAACCGTAACGGATATGGTCGGGAGTTCGGTCCTGCGATACGTCAGCGGTAGAACTGGAGTACAGCGCTAGTGACAAGAAAGTGGCGATGTACGCACCCGGGCCTGCGACGGCTATTCGGCCCAAAGCAGCAACACCTTCGGCAATAGCCTGAGCCAGAGATGCAGCCCCTTCGCCAGCTAGAACAAGCCCTTGCCCTGCTATCGTGATAACGTTGGCACTAGCAGGCATAGCGATCGTGCCTGCTGAAGTGAAAATGGCCTGTCGAGCTGCTTGTTGCTGCGCCACACGCTGAGCATCTTCTTTTTTTACAAGAAGGGCGTTTTCAGCAGCTTCGGCAGCCACTCGCCGAGCTTCAGCTTCTATCGCGATACGTGCGTCCTCTTCCGCTTGGGCTGCCGCGATTGTCTGGACGAGCGCTGCTGACTTTTGCGTAAGTATTCCAATCTTCTCCTCGAGAATCTTTGCTCGATAGGCTGCTGTAGCTGACGCTTCCCAGCTCTTGTAAACTTCAAGCGGGGGACGTCGACCCGATCTCGTTTGAAAGATATTTACGAAATCTACCGCGCTTTTTTTTATCTCCCTCGCAAGTACATTTCTTCCAAAAAACGCATGAGCTGCTTGATTGCTTCTATGCAACTCTTCGGTGCTCTGTGTCGTCAGGCTGTCCACAATGGCTTTTTCAGCCCTTGCTCTATCAAGCGTAGAGATGAAATCAGATCCCAGTGCTGCACCGATTTCTGAGTTGATGTCTCCTGGTAATTGCGGCAGATAGGCCGTGTAGGACTGCTCGATGTTTCTTTGAGCTACTGCGACAGTCATTACAACTGCCATGGTAAAGCGCTCAGTCTTGATTCCTTTCTGATTGAAAAATGAGTCGAGTTCCGAGTTGGAGGGTAACTTGCCATCCCATGGTAGTGGCCTGGCCAATATCACTCCTGGAAAAGTCACAGAGGGACTAGGAGCTGTTATCGGCGGATCGGGTGTTATGACAATGGGCGGTAAGTTTATAGTGTTTTGAGGCATGTGCTTATCCTTTAGATTTAGCTAACTTGAGGTTCCATTTCCTGCAGCTAACAAGATCCCGGATAACGTTGTGCGGTACATATATATATATCTTTTGGTAAAATATAGCCCCGAGCGGTCCTTATATAGTTAAGCCCTTTCCTCGGCTGCCATGCCTCAATGGCAGGTACCACAATATCCACGGCAAGCCACCAACGTTGTTGGGTGACGAAGCTACCAGTCCCGACTCACGCAGGTGAGTTCGCCCTCATCGAAAGCCATCCACACAGAAAGGGCAATCGTCCGCCCACTAGATCCTGGCAACCCGGAACGGAGCGAGCTTCATTGACGTTGAATTTGCTTTGCCGAATTGAGTCATAAATACCATTGGCCGCTGGGGCGGCGTCCGGGTGACCGTCCTGGTTTGAGTGGTCAGAGGCTTGGTCCGGGCGGAAATTATCGAAAATTATTCAGACTTTCATCTGGTTTGAACGTCGCGGAAGGGGCAAAAACGGCTTTCACGGCTGAGAGCCTGAGGTGCCTCGGCCGGTAAAGATATCGCTTTGAGGGTTCAGAACTTTGTCCAGAAAACTTTGGACATCCGTATTACCTTCAGCCGTGTTGGTTTTGTAGTTGAAGTCCTGGTCTATCCAGTCCTGAAGCCTGGTTTCATAGTCGCTGGGGTATTGCGACTGTTCGATGGCTGGCAGCCCTTTGTAGTGATCAAGAGCCGAGGTGTAAAAATCAGTCAGCTTGCCTGTCGCGCTGTACTCCGCACTTCCTTGGGCCACGACTTGCTGGCGCCATACTCGCTCCTGACGGTAAGACTCCAGCCAGGCTGATTTTTTTTCGTTGACGGTGAAATCACTACTTTCGTCATAGGCGATGACAGAAAGCTGTTCTCGTGACATGCCAGCGAACGGGTTTTTTCCGCTGCCATTGAGGAATTGGGTCGCGCTTTTTGCGCGCTCCAGACGATCTGGATCGTCGCTGTCAGGAGTTTCCGCATTGTGCCGCGCTTTATTGGCGTCGTAGCTGCTGCCAACCAGTTGCTCTGTCAGTTGTCCGGCTTTCTCACCCAGTTCTTTGCGGCTGAGACTTTTGTCTCTTGCTTCTGCACGAGCAGAGGCTTCACTCAACTGGCGCGCCAGTGAGGACAGGGAGCTCGTATCGTTTGTAGTTCCGACCGTGCTCGCCAGCGAGTCGGTCGCCGTTGAGGGCACTGACAGGGTTTGGCTGACTTGAGTGCCGGACACCTTGATGTTCTGGTTCGAGGGAGTACTGGTATTGATTGAGCTGACCAAATCTGATCTCCATATCTTGAAAAATCCAGGTTCACCTCTGTCTATCGGCCACTCATCCGGGAGCTGAAACGACTAACGTTGATCAGGCGGTGACCGGTCGTGCGTCGCACGGTCGGTTTCCGGAACTACACAAATTTTTCCCCGGCAACGGGCGCCGCCATCAGGATGAGGCAGCCACGCTAAATGCGGCCGCCAGCGGCAAAAGAGACGATAAGCAATGTTAAACATCGGCCTGGCGAACCGCCATGATAACGGTGCAGCCCATGCACCCAGGCCCGCTGCTCGCCAGCTCCAGAGCGTAGCGTCAAGGCCAGTGACCCATGTTCCGTCGTCAAACCTGGCGTGCAACGACGACTCCATTTGCGCAAGCGTGAATCCCACAGAGTCGGTATCAAACGCTTCATCACTGATATCAACAAAACGAAGCCGATCCGGTGCCGCACGCGAACGCAGAATTTTGATTTCTCGAGCGCAGAGTGGGCATTCACCGTCAAAATAGAGCGTCAGTGGCCACTTTGTTGTCTCGTACATTGATGAGGGGCCCTGTATCGGTTTTCCACACAGTATTCCCAAACCTCCAGGCCGACAATGGGCACTTCAGTATCCCGCTCCAGCTTCAGAGATAATTAACAGCCAAAAAAAATGCCAGTCAGCAAAGCCAACTGGCATTTCATTCACCCGTTTCAAGCGTTCAGAAACAAACGCTCAGAGCTCGTTGATCAGAACTCGTGATCGGCGTTGTCCGGGTTCAGGTCGGTGATGCCGAGCTTGCCAGCGGCTTGCTCGATGGCACCGGTCTGCTTGACCAGGGCGGCGATGGCGTCGCGAACGATCTGGTTGCCTTCGGTGTTGCCCGCAGCGATCAACTGGTCGAAGTGCTGACCTTTGTTGGCTTGATCGACGAGGACTTGCAGTTTTGCCTGAGTGGCGTCCAGGTCGGCGCGCAGGGTCGCGTCGGCGGCCGGATCGGCTTTGGCTACCAGGGAAGACAGGCTTGGACCGCTGACCTTGGTGCCGTCTGTACGGGTGTATTCGCCCAGGTAAACGTTGCGGATGCCTTTACCGTTGTAGAAGTGCGAGTTGTGGGTGTTGTCGCTGAAGCAGTCGTGCTCGTCTTCACTGGAGTTGGCTTCCAGCGCAACTTTCATGCGCTCGCCAGCCAGTTCGCCAAGGGACAGGCTGCCCATGCCGAAGAGCATTTTACGCAGGCCGCTTTCGCCGCTTTCGGCTTCCAGGCTGGCGCGATAGTTGTCGGCAACGCCCGGCTTCCAGTTGTTGACCATTTCTTCCAGATCGCTGACCAGCAGGTCAGTCACTGCGGTCAGGTAAGCGCGACGACGGTCGTTATGACCACCGGTACCGCCTGCACCTTCGATGTAGTCAGAGGCTGGACGCTCGCCAGCGCCTGCTTCGTTACCGTGCAGGTCCTGGCCCCACAGCAGGAATTCGATGGCGTGGTAGCCGGTTGCAACGTTGGCTTCGGAACCGCCCAGCTCGTTCAGGCTGGCCAGTTTCTCAGGGGTGATTTCTTTCACGTCGACCTTGTCTTCGCCGACCTGAACTTCGGTGTTGGCGATGATGTTGGCGGTTGCACCCGGGTTGCCCAGCGCGTGTTGGTAGTCCTTGGCAACGTAGTCGATCAGGCCTTCATCCAGGGGCCAGGCGTTAACCTGACCTTCCCAGTCGTCGATGATCGTGTTGCCGAAGCGGAATACTTCGGTCTGCATGTACGGCACGCGAGCGGCAACCCACGCGTCGCGCGCAGCCTTGAGGGTCTTGTCGTTCGGGGTGGCGAGGAAGTCCTTGATCGCAGTCTGCAGCGTTTTGGCACTCGATTCAGCATCGCTGAACGCGGCGTAAACCATGTTGCTGTAGTTGGCGACTACGGCCTTGGCAGCGGCGTCACTGGATTGTGCAGCAGCCGGTGCCGAAGCAGTCGCTTCAGGCGCTGGTGCAGCTGCAGGCGCTGGAGCCGGTGCGGAAGCGGTGGCTGGTGCTGCGGCTTTTTTCTCATCGCCACAGCCGGCGAGAGAAATAGCGATGGCCAGCAGACTAGCGGTTGCCAATGGCATACGAATCATGACGGAATCCTGCGTCTAGAGGGTTCAAGGCGCCAGGCGCCCAAAAAAAGCTGCAACATAATGCGAAAGATTTGCATTCGGTGTAAAGGCCTATTGCCTTTGAGGAAAGATGAGTTGGGGTAGGGTTGTAACAAAGAGTGTCAGTTTCAAGGTTGACTCAGCGAGGTTCGTTGACATTGCTTCTTGGTAAGGGCGGCTACTTCGCGCTCCGTGGGAGCTAAGCCCTGTATCCCTGACACCGCGCTGTCGCTAAGCAAACGGATGACCCTGTAGGAGCCAACTTGTTGGCGAGACGTCGGACCCGCATCGTCAGAAATTCCGCTTCGCCAACAAGTTAGCTCCTACAAGGTCCGCGTTTCAAATCCATTATTGGAGTGATGTTTGATAGGAGCAGAGCTTGCTCGCGATGCAGGCAATGCGGTGCGCGAGATAAATCAGGTTGTTCTTGTCGCGGGCAAGCCCGGCTCCCACAGATGGCGATACTCTGCAGCCTTATGAAACTTCCACATTGATGCGTTGTGCCTGTCTCAAATAAGCCAGCAACTCCCGAGCCGGTAGTGGCTTGCTGTACAGGTAGCCCTGACCTTCATGGCAGCCTTCGGAAATGATGTAGGCCTCTTGCTCGGTGGTCTCCACGCCCTCGGCGATCACCTGCATACCCAGACTTTTCCCCAGCTGGATAATGGCGCGCACGATGGTTGCGTCGTCATCATCATCGATCAGGTCTTGCACAAAGCTTTTGTCGATCTTGATCTTGTCCAGCGGCAGACTCTTGAGATAACTCAGGGACGAATAGCCGGTCCCGAAGTCATCAATAGCGATCAGCGCACCGGAGCGGCGCAGGCTGAGCAGATGCTGCGCGGCGGTGGTGATGTCTTCCATCAAGCCGGTTTCGGTGACTTCCAGTTCCAGGCTGCGTGGCGGCAGGCGGTAGATCTGCATCAGGTTGTTGACCACCCGTGGCAGTTCGGTGTGGTGCAACTGGACGGTCGAAAGGTTGACCGCCATGCGCAAGTCAGTGAATCCCTGATCGTGCCATTCGCGCAATTGGCGGCAAGCCTGGTCAAGCACCCATTCACCAATCGTAATGATGGAGCCGTTCTGTTCTGCCAGCGGAATGAATTGGTCTGGCGGCACCAGGCCGTGTTCCGGATGCTGCCAACGGATCAGGGCCTCGACGCCCACCACGCGATTCTCGCGATAGCTGATCTGCGGCTGATAGACCAGAAACAGCTGGTTGCGGGGCAGGGCGTCGCGCAGGTCTTTTTCCAGCTCCCGGCGGCGACGCATTTCGCAGTCGACGCTGGCGATATAAAACTGATATCGGTTACGCGAGCGCGACTTGGCCAGCGTCATGGTCTGTTCGGCTTTCTGCAGCAGCTTCTCTGTGCTGTCACCGTCTTCCGGGAAGAGCGTGATGCCGATGGTGGCGCGCAGACGAATTTCCTGGTCGCCGAGGGCAAACGGCGCTTCCAGATCATCAAGGATGTTCTGTGCCAATTCTGCAGCTTCATAAGGCTGCTCAATATCAGCCTGCACCATGGCGAACTGGTCGCCGCCCAGCCGCGCCAGCGCTCCAAGCCGACCGCTGTGGCCCCGCAACCGGTCTGCCAGCGCCAGCAACAATTGGTCGCCAGTCTGGTAGCTGAATTGTTCGTTGATGCTCTTGAAGTCATCCAGCCCGACACACAACACCGCAACCCGGCGTTGAAGACGTCCGGCATCGACCAGAATCTTGTCCAGTTGCTGTTGCAGTTGCTGGCGGTTGGGCAGGCCGGTGAGGAAGTCATACTGAGCCATGCGCAGCAGGCTGATTTCAGCTTCGTGGCGCAAGTGCGTATTGCGTTCGATGGAAGCCAGCAACTGGTTGGCTGTATTGACCCAGATGCCCAGTTCGTTTTTCTCGTGGCCCTTGAGCAGCGGAAGCTGGTGTTCGCTGGGGCGATCGGGGTTGATGTTGGTCAGGTGTTCGATGATGCGCGACAGCGGCTTGGTCAGCAGCCAGTGATAGACCAGATACAACACCAGGCCCATCGCCAATGCGCGTAGCACCCCGGAGATGAAAATAATCACGGCATTGATGATGAAACCTTCGCCATAGGTGGCTGTGTCCATCGTGATGCGCAGGTCGCCGTAGTACTCGCTGTAAGGGCTGCGGCCGACCAGTTGAGTAGTGAAGCTGCGCTCCTTGCCAAGAATCAGGTCGGTCAGCCAGCGCGTTGAAGTGGCTTTCAGGGGGCGCTCTTTTTCAGCGAGCAAGGTTTCATTCGGATGGCCAATGGATGCCAGCCGCACCGCATTGTCCTGAAACAGACCTTCAATGACCTGCATGCCCATTTCCCGGTCCAGGCTGTATACGGCCTGAGTCGACGGGTCACGGAACATGTCCAGGATCCTTTCTGCATCGCTCGCTACGGCCTGGCGAGTCTTGTACGCGTCGTAGACGATCTGCGCACAACTCAACACAACGCCTACGACCAGTGCCGAGAGCAGCACCACGCGCAGAAGCTTTACTGACAGGCTGTTTTTGAGTTCCAGCTTCAAATGGCTATTCCTTAATCCGTGCCGGGTGCGTCAAGCCTTTGCAACCGTCAAAAAACAGTGGAACCAGAGCGAGATCGCTAAACGGCGATTCTTCTCCTCTTCACCTGCTCTCTTGCTCCATCCCGACCTCATCATAAAGTCAGGCATTCTCACTGTGTCGGACAAAAACCTTTGAAACTTGAACAGAATTGTAAAAACCCCAGCGGATGATATTAGTCCGCTATCGTCGGCTGACAAGACATTAAGCACATTTCATGGATGAAAAAAAACCCGGCAATGCCGGGTTTTTTGACTGGATCTGAAATCAGGCAGCGAATTGCTTCGCTACGAAGTCCCAGTTAACCAGGTTCCAGAATGCTTCAACGTACTTTGGACGCAGGTTGCGGTAGTCGATGTAGTAGGCGTGTTCCCATACATCGCAGGTCAGCAGCGGGGTGTCGCCGCTGGTCATTGGGTTGCCTGCGCCGATGGTGCTGGCCAGAGCCAGGGAACCGTCAGGTTTTTTCACCAACCAGCCCCAGCCGGAACCGAAGGTGCCGATAGAGGTTTTGCTGAATTCTTCTTTGAACTTGTCGAACGAGCCGAAAGCCGCGTTGATAGCGTCAGCCAGTGCGCCAGTAGGTTCGCCGCCAGCGTTTGGTGCCAGGCATTCCCAATAGAACGTGTGGTTCCAGACTTGAGCGGCGTTGTTGAAGATGCCACCCGAAGAAGTCTTGATGATTTCTTCCAGGGTTTTGCCTTCGAACTCGGTGCCTGGCACCAGGTTGTTCAGGTTCACCACGTAGGTGTTGTGGTGCTTGTCGTGGTGATATTCCAGTGTCTCTGCGGAAATGTGCGGTACCAGAGCATCTTTGGCGTACGGCAGCGGCGGCAATTCAAAAGCCATGGTTTATCTCCTAATCAGGTCAGTTGCGGTGAGCGCAAGGCCGATCACGGGCGGCCAGACAGAACATGCACCGGCGAGTTTGTACTCTTTGCGGCGCAGGGTCAGGATCATAGCACCGGGTCTGCCCGTTAACCACGCAACAACTGTGTGGGATAGAGGTTCCAGAGGATTTACCGAAAGGAAATGCGAGCTGATACAGGGCCCTGGTGCGTGAGGGATTCTATGTTGGCCTGCAAGCGTTGATCCCGGTGGGAGCGAATTCATTCGCGAAGAGGCCGGTACATCGAAGCTTATGTGCTGCCTGAACTACCGCTTTCCCGAATAAATTCGGTCCCACTTGAATGCGTAGAGCCTGTTGGCGGTGCTTGCCCGCGATAAACGATAACGCTGTGTGCCTTGAGGCTGCGTCTCATGTATCGCGAGCAAGCTCTGCTCCTATCAAACATCACTCCAATAATGGATTTGAAACGCGGACCTTGTAGGAGCTAACTTGTTGGCGAAGCGGAATTTCTGACGATGCGGGTCCGACGTCTCGCCAACAAGTTGGCTCCTACAGGGTCATCCGTTTGCTTAGCGACAGCGTGGTGTCAGGGACACCGGGGCATCTCCCACAGGGTTTTGCATTTAGTGTTCTGGATTTACGCAGCCCTGATCAACTGCACCGCAACGCTGAACATCATTACCGCGACCATCAGGTCCAGCAGTCGCCAGGTAGCCGGGCGCGCCAGCCAGGGGGCCAGCCATGCTGCGCCGAGCGCCAGAGTGCTGAACCACAACAGTGACGCACTGGCTGCGCCCACCACATAAGCCTCCGGCACACTTTGCTGAGCGCCAAGGGAGCCGACCAGCAACACCGTATCGAGATAAACATGGGGGTTGAGCAGGGTCACTGCCAAGGCGCTGAGCAGGACTGCCCGGCGCGAGCGCAGGCCTACGGCTTCACTCTTTTCCAGGCTCTGGCTGGAGCAGGCCCGGCGTAACGCAAGGCTGCCGTACCAGAGCAAAAATACAACGCCGCCCCAACGAGCAACCGCCAGCAATGTCGGGTTTTGCGCAAGCAGGTTGGCGAGGCCAAATACGCCGGCGGCAATCAGGATCGCATCACAGACGATGCATACCATTGCTACCGGCAAATGATGTTCGCGACGCAGACTCTGCGCCAGAACAAAAGCATTCTGAGTACCGATCGCCATGATCAAACCGCCCGCCACCAGCAGGCCGTTGAGATAACTTTGCCACATGAAAAATATGCTCCACGCACTGAATAATCTGCCTGTCCGGCAGGTTTGTGTGGCGATTGTGAGTGGCAAACCTGTATAAGAAAAACCAATATTACTGATCGCCCATTAGGGAAACTGATGTTCGACTACAAACTGCTTTCAGCCTTGGCAGCCGTGATTGAACAGGCAGGCTTCGAGCGTGCCGCGCAGGTATTGGGTTTGTCTCAGTCAGCAGTGTCCCAGCGGATCAAGTTGCTGGAGGCGCGGGTGGGGCAGCCGGTTCTGGTTCGCGCCACACCGCCGAGCCCGACTGATATTGGTCGTCGCTTGCTCAACCATGTGCAGCAAGTGCGGTTGCTGGAGCGTGATCTGCAAAGCCAGGTGCCCGCCCTGGACGAAGAAGGCATGCCGGAGCGCCTGCGTATTGCTTTGAATGCCGACAGTCTGGCGACATGGTGGGCCGATGCGATTGGCGACTTCTGCGCGCAGAACAATCTGTTGCTGGATCTGGTTGTCGAAGACCAGGACGTGGGCCTCAAGCGCATGCGGGCAGGCGATGTCGCGGCCTGTTTGTGCGCCAGCGAACGCCCTGTTGCCGGTGCCCGCAGTCTGTTATTGGGTGCGATGCGCTACCGTGGCCTCGCCAGTCCGGCATTCATCGCGCGCCACTTTCCGGAAGGTTTCGAGGCGAAAAAACTTGCCCGTGTTCCAGCGCTGGTATTCGGCCCGGATGATTTTTTGCAGCATCGTTATCTGGCTTCACTAGGGATCGAGGGCGGGTTCGAGCATCATGTGTGCCCATCGTCCGAAGGTTTTTTACGCATGACCGAAGCCGGAGTGGCCTGGGGGCTGGTCCCGGAAATACAGGTGCGCGAGCAACTGCAGCGCGGCTCGCTGGTGGAGTTTGCTGAAGACAAACCGGTGGACGTGCCGCTGTACTGGCATCATTGGCGCAATGGCGGTCAATTGTTGACCCGATTGACGGAGCATCTGGCGCAGCAGGCGGGGCAGTGGCTGGTGCCGCTGCAAGTGCGATGACCGGGCCTGTAGGAGCTAACTTGTTGGCGAGGCACCGTACCTGACACACCGCCTCGCCAACAAGTTAGCTCCTACAGAATCTCTGTAAATCAGATAGACCTGTGTTTTGAAACAAGCAAAAAATATCTAACGGAGCGGTAAATGAAGATTCTGGTCACCGGCGCAAGCGGCTTTATCGGCGGGCGCTTTGCGCGGTTCGCCCTGGAGCAGGGCTTTAGCGTGCGGGTCAATGGCCGACGTGCCGAAGGTGTCGCGCATCTGGTCAAGCGCGGTGCTGAATTTATCCAGGGTGACTTGATCAATCCCGATCTGGTTCGCGTGCTGTGTGACGACGTTGAAGCTGTGGTGCATTGCGCCGGTTCAGTAGGCGTCTGGGGGCGCAAGCAGGATTTCTTGCAGGGCAACGTGCAAGTCACTGAAAACATCGTTGAGGCCTGTCTGAAACAAAGGGTCAGAAGGCTGGTCCATTTGTCGTCGCCTTCAATCTACTTCGATGGCCACTCGCACCTGGACCTCAAAGAAGAACAGGTGCCCAAACGCTTCAACAATCACTACGCCGCCAGCAAATATCTGGCTGAGCAGAAGGTGTTTGGCGCGGAAGAGTTCGGACTGGAAGTGATCGCCCTGCGACCGCGTTTCGTAACCGGAGCAGGCGACACAAGCATCTTCCCGCGGCTGCTGCACATGCAACGCAAGAAGCGTCTGTCGATTGTCGGCAATGGTTTGAACAAGGTGGATTTCACCAGTGTGCACAACCTCAATCAGGCCCTGATCAGCAGTTTGCTGGCTGACAGGTCGGCGTTGGGCAAGGCCTATAACATCAGCAACGGGACGCCTGTGCCGCTGTGGGATGCGGTGAACTACGTGATGCGCCGGATGCAGCTGCCACAGGTCACGCGGTATCGATCCAGTGGCCTGGCCTATTCGGCAGCCGCGATCAACGAGGCTGCGTGCATGCTGTGGCCGGGCCGCCCGGAGCCAACCTTGTCGCGCTTGGGGATGCAGGTCATGAGCAAGGATTTCACCCTGGATATCAGCCGCGCCCGGCATTATCTGGACTACGACCCGCAAGTCAGCCTGTGGGCGGCACTGGATGAGTTTTGCGACTGGTGGCAAACGCAACAAAGCAGGTGAGCGCTTTAGGCTGCGGCCTCAGCGGTTATACTCGCGAACTTCAAGCAGTTTTCATCACGGTTCTACACAGGGTTACTCATGCGTAACGATCCTTATGACGACGTCGATGACGTTCCGAATCTCAGCGCCAAGGACGATGACGACGATTTCGCGCCGACCACGGCGGCACGCAAACGCACGACGGTGTATTCCCGGGATACGCCTGTGGTGAAAGTCAAAGGACCGAGCACCGGACCGCTTTGGGCCTTGGTGGGTGCGTTGTTCATTGCGTTCTGCGGGTTGGGCTGGTGGAGCTTTCAGCAGATATCCCTGATGGAGCAGCAACTGGTGGCTACCCAGGAAAGCTTTGCACGCATCAGCGAAGAAGCCGCTGGCCGTTTGCAGGACATCTCCGGCAAAGTGGTTGCGACTGAATCAGTGGCGGTGGACGGAGAGGCGCTCAAGCAGCGCATCAAGCTTATCGAGGACCAGTTGGCTGACCAGGACAAACAGCAGGAAGGCACAACCGGGCAGCAGAGCCAGTTGCAGCAACGTCTGGAACAGATCACGACGCAGGCGACCCAGCTGCAGACGAGCAATACGCAACTGCAGGAACAGCTCAAAACCGTCACCACTGAGCTGGCCGCAGTGAAGGCTTCGATTCCGGATCATAAAGCGGCTCAGGGTAATCTCGATCAAGTCGATACCCAACTGAAAAGCCTCAGCGCCGATGTTGCCGCACTGAAGAAGCAGGGCAACCCGACAGCAACCATCGAGCGTCTTGAGCAGGATTTGATCGTGCTCAAAAGCGAACAGGAAAACCGTCCGGCTCCGGCGGCGGCCAGCAGCAACACTGCTGAGTTCGATGCGTTCCGTGCGCAGATGACCCGCAACATCAACACGCTGCAGAGCCAGATTCAGAATCTGTCGCAGCAGGTGAATGCGCGTCGGTAACAGCTGTATGCCCGGTAGGAGCGAACTTGTTCGCGAGGCGATCTTCCTGAGTGTTCAGGTCCAAAGCCTCGCCAACAAGTTGCCTTCTGCAGATGTATTACAGCGCCGGGTAATCGATATAACCCACTGGCCCTTTGCCGTAGAAGGTTTCCGGGTGCGGAGTATTCAGCGGCGCATCCTGCTTCAAACGTGCCGGCAAATCCGGGTTGGCAATGAACGGAACACCGAAGGCCACGGCGTCCGCTGAACCATTGGCCAGCCAGGCATTGGCGCTGTCCTTGGTGAATTTCTCGTTGGCGATGTACGCGCCGCCGAAAGCCTTTTTCAGTTGCGGACCAATGCTGTCGTCAGCCTCACGCTCGCGAGAGCAGATGAACGCAATGCCACGTTTACCCATTTCTGCCGCAACGTAGCCGAAAGTTTCGGCCAGATTGTCGTCGCCCATGTCGTGGGAGTCGGCACGCGGTGCCAGATGCAGGCCAACACGACCCGCGCCCCAGACGTCAATCGCTGCATCGACCACTTCCAGCATCAGACGCGCACGGTTTTCCAGAGAGCCGCCGTATTGATCGGTACGCTGGTTGGTGCTGCTTTGCAGGAACTGATCCAGCAGATAACCGTTGGCACCATGGATTTCCACGCCGTCAAAGCCAGCGGCCTTGGCGTTTTCTGCGCCGGTGCGATAGGCCTCTACCACGTCAGCGATTTCTGCCAGTTCCAGCGCACGAGGTGTGACGTAGTCAGACAACGGACGAACCAGGCTGACATGGCCTTCAGGTTTGATAGCGCTTGGCGCCACCGGGGTTTCACCGTTCAGATACGAAGGGTGGGAAATACGCCCCACATGCCACAGTTGCAGAACGATCTTGCCGCCTGCACCGTGAACAGCCTTGGTGATATTGCTCCAGCCACGGACCTGGTCGGTGGACCAGATGCCCGGAGTATCCGGGTAGCCGACGCCCATTGGCGTGACTGAAGTGGCTTCGCTGATGATCAGACCGGCTGACGCACGTTGCACGTAATACTCGGCCATCATCGCGTTCGGCACACGGCCCTCATCGGCGCGGCAGCGGGTCAACGGCGCCATGACGATGCGGTTGGCGAGCTGCAGATCGCCCATGGTGATCGGGTCAAAGATAGTAGTCATGCGTGAAACCTCTTGAATTGATCAGTTGATAGCAGGGGCCAGATCGGCGTTGCCGCCCTGGCGAAAAGTAATCAGGGTCACGATCAGCGCGAGTATCGCCAGTGCTCCAGCCGCCAACGGCACGCTGGTCAGGCCCAGGCCATGGGCAATAACGCTGCCGCCGACCCATGCGCCCAGTGCGTTGCCGACGTTGAAGGCACCGATGTTCAGGGTCGACACCAGGTTTGGCGCGGCCTTGCCGAAGGTCACGACGTTGATCTGCAAGGCAGGTACGGCAGCGAACGCGGCGGTGGCCCAGAGGAACAGGGTGATTTCGGTCGGGATCAGCGCGACGCTGGTCCAGCTCAGGGCGGTGGAGATCACAGCCATGGCAATGAACACTCCAATCAGCGTCGCAGCCAGACGACGGTCAGCCAGCTTGCCGCCGATCACATTGCCCACGGTCAGGCCCAGGCCGATCAGCAGCAGCGTCCAGGTAATGCCGTTTGGCGAAACACCGGTCACTTCGCCCAGCAGCGGGGCGACGTAAGTGAACAGGGTGAACATCGAAGCCGAGAACAGCGCGGTCATGCTCAACGACAGCCAGATGCCTGCGCCTTTGAGCGAGGCGAGTTCGGCGCGCATGTCGAGCTTGAGCTCTTCGCGGTTGGTGGGCAGGAAGCGCATCAGGCCAATCAATGCAATCACACCGATTACCGTGACGGCCCAGAAGGTCGAGCGCCAGCCAGCGTATTGGCCCAGCGCAGTGCCCAGCGGCACGCCGAGCACGTTGGCCAGGGTCAGACCAGTGAACATCAATGCAACGGCGGAAGCACGACGATTGGCAGGCACCAGGCCCGCAGCAACAACCGAACCGATACCAAAGAACGCACCGTGGCACAGCGCCGTGACCACACGGGCAAACATCAATACGTTGTAATCGGCGGCGATGGCACACAGCAGATTACCAATGATGAAGATGCCCATCAGCGTGACCAGCGCAGCCTTGCGCGGGAGCCTGGCAGTGGCCATCGCCATGAACGGCGCACCAATTGCCACGCCCAGCGCATAGCCGGTTACCAGCCAGCCTGCACCGGGGATGGAAACCCCCAGATCGGCGGCGACTTCCGGCAGCAAACCCATGATGACGAACTCGGTCGTCCCGATAGCGAAGGCGCTGAGCGCCAGAATAAACAGTGAAAGAGGCACTGGGCGTCTCCTGTTGATAAAGGTTTCGTTAATCCTGTAGGAGCTGCCGAAGGCTGCGATTCCCGGTGTTTCAGGAACAAAGATTTCGCAGCCTTCGGCAGCTCCTACGGGGAATTTTCCTATTTCAAGACGGCGGACCCAGCTCCAGCTCCAGCGCTTCGACGAAGGCCGCAATCACCTCTTCGTTACGCTTGAAAAAGCTCCATTGCCCTACCTTTTTGCTGGTGATCAGGCCAGCGCGTTGCAGGGTTGCCAGGTGGGCCGAAACCGTGGACTGCGAGAGCCCGGCGCGCTGGTCGATCTGGCCCGCGCAAACGCCGTTTTCCGTCGAGTGGGTCTGGTCCGGAAAGCAACTGAGCGGGTCCTTCAGCCAGACAAGAATCTCCCGGCGAACAGGGTGAGCCAGGGCTTTTATTATTTCGTCGAGGTCGATAGGCATGTCGTTCTCAATATGGGTTTAACGCTATATCGCGATGGAGCGAACTTTATATTTGTATTTCGCGATATACAAATATGATTTTCTGCTGAGAATAGTCAGAAACGCTATATCGGGTTATATCGATATAGGCGGGAGGCGTAATTCGGCGTAGGCTTGCGCCATGAACTATCTCGCACACTTGCACCTTGGCGGCCAACGTCCGGCGCAACTCCTCGGCAGTCTGTATGGCGATTTCGTCAAAGGGCCTGTGGCCGGGCGCTTTCCGGATGAGCTGGCGCAGGCGATCCAGTTGCACCGCAGCATTGACGCATTCACCGACAGTCACCCGCTGATCAAGCAATCGATTGCTCGCTTTCCGTCCGAGCGAAGGCGTTACGCGGGCATCGTGCTGGACGTGTTTTTCGATCATTGCCTGGCCCGGGACTGGGCGCATTACGCGGATGTGCCGCTGGCGGCGTTCACGCGCAAGGTCTACGGCGTGCTGGCCGCCGAACCAGAGTTGCCCGAACGACTGGCCAGGATCGCGCCGCACATGGCCGCTCACGACTGGCTGGGTTCCTATCAGGAGTTTGCGGTGCTGGAGCAGGTACTGGCGGGGATTTCCCGACGTTTGTCACGGCCACAAGGGTTGGCAGGTGCCATGCAGGAATTGCGCGACCTCTACCAACCCTTGAGCGCGGACTTTGCCGAGTTCTATCCGATCTTGCAGGACTTCTCTCAGGCCGCCCTGGCCGAGCGCGGGCTCTCGGCAGTCTGAACTTCTGATACTGCTTCGTCGCTTTTGGTAACCAAAGGCTCGGCAACCACAGGTGGCTCGCCAAACAGAGCGATCTGCACCGCTTGCTGCGCTTCATAAGCCAGCGCGGCGCGTTCCTTGCCTTCGGTGGCAATCGGCGTCAGCAACTGGATATGCACGTCGCCTTGTTCGTTGGCGAACAGTCGACGCAAGTGCGATAGCAAATCGTCGTCGCCGATGAAGGGCGCGATAGGGTCTGGCTGGCCGTTGCGTGAATAGTGAATCGCCACTGGTTGCAGCAACACCCCACTATCAATCGCACTCGACATCAGGCGACCATGAAATGTACGCAGGCCAGTACCGTCAGTGGTGGTGCCTTCCGGGAAAATCACCAGCGCATTATTCTGCTGCAAGTGATTGCCCATCTGCTTCTGGATCAGCTTGCTGTCACCCGAACCGCGACGGATGAACAGCGTGCCCGCTTTCAGGGCCAACCAACCAGCGACTGGCCAGGTGCGTACTTCAGCCTTGGACAGAAATGACAGCGGGGCCAACATGCCCAGCAGCGGAATGTCGGTCCAGGACACGTGATTGCTCACCCACAGCATCGGCTGACGCGGCAGCTCGCCGCTGACGGTTACGCGAAACGGCAGGGCAGCGGTCAGGCGCGCCATGAACCATCGGCTCCAGCGCTGGCGCCGGGCCATTGAATTGCCGATCTTCATGCGCTCCATGCAGGCGAATGTGCCAGCAATGGTCAGCCCCAACGCAATGACCAGTAGCACCCGTGCGACTCGGGCGTAGCCACGCAAGCGGCTCATTACACTGCTGCCTTGAAGTGACGTGCGTAACGCGGGCACAGCTCGTCGCGTTTAAGCAGGATGAAGACATCGGCGACCTGGAAGTCTTCGTCCCAGCACGGTTCGCCGCAGATCTTCGCACCCAGGCGCATGTAGGCTTTGAGCAACGGCGGCATTTCGCAGATCACGTTGTTGGGCAGGTCCAGGGCTGGCAGCGGGTTCTTCGGCTCGGCGCGCAGGTTCTGGTTGCACAGATAACGCTCGCGCAAGCGCTGCATGATGGCGTGGGCCTGAATGCCGCCATCCTGCATCGGGATGCTCGCGCAACCCATCAGGTAGCTGTAGGCACCTTCGTTGAGGATCTCGGCCAACTCGCTCCACAGCACGGCAATGGTGCCGCCGTTGCGGTACTCCGGGTCAACGCAGGTACGACCCAGTTCAAGGATCGGACCTTGCAGATGGCCAAGGCCATGCAGGGCAAATTCTTCTTCGCTGTAGAAGCGGCCGATGGTGTTGGCGGCCTTGTGGTCCAGCAGGCGTGTCGTTGCGACCAGCTTGCCAGTGTTCAGATCCCGTACACCGATGTGCGAGCAGTGCACATCGTAATCGTCCATATCCAGGCCTTGGTCAGCGCCTTTGAGTTTTGCATTGAATTCACCACTGAACACACTGAAGCGCAGGGCCTGTGCTTCCTGCAAGGCGTTGCTGCCGGTCAGGCGTTCTGCCTGAAGGCGGCGGTCGGATGCTGTGTCGCGAATGCGGGCGATCTGAGTCATGCGAAGTCTCCGTTAGCCTGCCCTGCAAGTGCGGGCGTTGGCTGTAATGGCCTGGCGCTGCTGTACAAACTCAGGCTAAGGAGAGGCGATGTCATGACCATGAAGGTTTGGTGATGGTTGTGTGACGCTGGTTGAGGGAACGCTGTATTTCCTGTGCAGACTGTGTGAAAACCCTCAGACAAAAACAAACTGCGCGCGCTCACGTGAAATCTTTAAAAGTTTGTGTAGGTCACAGACCTCCAACTCACGTAGGAGCGCGGTTTTTTGAGCGTTTTTTAGCCAGCTAATTGGCTCGTGAGGTTTTCACACAGCCTGTGTGGGAGCGAATTCATTCGCGAAAGGGCCGTGCGTTCACTGCATATCTGTCCGGCGTGATGCCGCCTTCCCGAATAAATTCGGTCCCACAGGGCTCTCACTACCTGTATCTGTCACAACCCCCTGCTAAAGTCCGGCGATTCAATTTTGAGGTGTGTCCCGATGCGGCTTGCCTGGCTGGTGCTTTTGTTTGTGGCCTTCAATGCCCATGCTGAACCCTCGGCGGCAGTGAAATCCCTTGAAAGTTACGCATTCCCGACCCGCAACGATCAAACCCGGGAGGGCATTCGCACCGACGCGTTATTGGTACTGCGTGACGGTGAGGTGGTGTACGAGCGCTATGCCGGAGTGACCACTGCCCAAACGCCACACCTCACGTGGTCCATTAGCAAAAGCATCATGGCGACAGTGCTGGGCGTAGCCTTCGGTGAAGGACGCTTCACGCTGGATGATTCCGCCGCAAAATTCTATCCGCCGTTGCGCGCTCATCCTGATATTACGATCAAACATCTGATGCAGTGGACCTCCGACCTGGATTGGCAGGAGGACTATGAATACGCACCGCTCAATTCTTCGGTGGTCGCCATGCTTTACACCCGTGGCCGGGACGACATGGCGCGCTTTACAGCCGAGCACCGCAGTGCCCACAAACCGGGTACGTCGTTCCTGTATTCCAGTGGCGACAGCAACATCCTGTCTGCCGCGCTGAAAGGCATGGTCGGGGAAAAGGCCTACGCGGACTATCCGTGGACTGCACTGTTCGAGCCGCTGGGAATTCGCAGCGCTGTGTGGGAGACCGACACCAGCGGCACGTTTGTCGGTTCTTCCTACGCCTACATGACCGCACAGGATCTGGCCCGTATCGGTTTATTGATGCAACGCGGCGGGCTCTGGAATAACCGGCAGTTAGTGCCCAAAGCCTGGGTCGACTTCGTTCTGACGCCGTTCGCCAATCCACAACCTGACGCCGAGGTTTCTGGCGGCCAGTGGTGGCTCAATCGCACCGAAAGTGGTCAAAAAGGCCCATGGCCGGATGCACCCGCTGATACCTTCGCGGCGCTGGGTCACTGGGGGCAGGGGTTGTATGTAGTGCCCAGTGCCAGGCTGGTGATCGTGCGCTATGCCGATGATCGGGATGGCAGTTACTCCCATGATCAGCTTCTAAAACTGGCCATGGCGGCGTTCAGCAGGGAGAGCCCAAGCCCTAAATGATTTTCTGTAGGAGATTGCGCTGTGTCCCTGAGACCGCACTATCGTGAAGCAAACACAGCCCCTGTAGGAGTGAGCTTGCTCGCGATTCGGTCTGTCAGTCGATGAATATGTTGCCTGTGCTGACGCTATCGCGAGCAAGCTCACTCCTACAGGGGCTGTGTTTGCTGCGCGATAGTGCAGCGTCGAAGGCGGTGCGGCGGTTCCGAAAAAATGCATTCCAAAGAGGGGAGGCCAATGACCACAGGTTTTATTCGTCGTCGTCCATTCAGCAGTCTGTTGCTATTGATGGCGGTGACAATAGCGGTGCTGGTCTGGCAAAACCGCGTCGCATTGGCGGCATTTCCGAGCATCATCAGCGCTTATACCGCCAAAGAGTATTGCTCCTGTCGCTACGTCATGCTTAATTCCGCCGAGTATTGCCGTGGTTACGTCAAACAGTACGTACCGAGCAGTTTGCTCGACGACGCGGCGAATAAACGGGTAACTGCCGAAGGTCTTGGCCGCAGTAATGTGGCGACCTGGCAGGGCGAACGACAAGGCTGTCGCTTGCTACCGTCAGCGCCTTGAACAACCAGATGCGAACGTAGCAGTTCGCCAGCGGTCAGACAGGCGGTACGGTTGCCCCTTAATGCGCATCTGGAGTTTGCATGCCCATCACAACCCGCCTGCTGCTGGCCTTGTTGGCGCTGACAGCGTTGCCCGCTCAGGCGAACTGGTATCTGGATAACGAATCCTCACGGCTGTCGTTCACCTCCACCAAAAACGCCAACATTGCTGAAGTGCATCGCTTTCTGACCCTGCATGGCAAAGTCGATCGTAAAGGTGCGGCCGATCTTGAAGTCGAACTGGAGTCGGTGAGCACCGGCATCGCCCTGCGCGATGAACGTATTCGCGAGCAGGTTTTCAACGTCGCGAAATTTCCAAGAGCGAAAATCAACGCTCAACTCGACCTGGGCCCGATCAATGATCTGGCGCCCGGCGCGCAGCTGGAATTGCGTCTGCCGCTGGTGGTGCAACTGCATGGCAAATCCCACAGTTACCGGGCTGAACTGCTCGCCACGCGCCTGGATGAACGACGCTTTCAGGTCGTGACCCTTGAGCCTTTGGTGGTTAATGCCCAGGATTTTGATCTGGTGCCTGGTTTCACGACACTGCGCAATTCGGCCGGGTTATCGGCGGTCAGCCTCGCGGTGCCCGTGGGTGCCGTCTTGATCTTCACGGCGCGCTGAGTATGGCCGGGGCGATTTTTCCGTGGCGTGAGAATAACCAGTTCCAGTTGTTGATCGACGGCCCGGCGTTCTTTCCGCGCATGATTGCCGCGATTGACGGCGCTCAGCAGCAAGTCGAGCTGGAGCTCTATCTGGTCGAGGCGGGCGCGTGTGCCGAGGCGGTGGTGCGGGCTTTGGTCGATGCGGCTCAACGCGGCGTGATCGTGCGCTGCCTGTTTGATGATTTCGGTGCCCAGGCCTTCACCTTGGGGCTGAGAAAGCGCCTGACCGATTCGGGCGTGATCCTCAGGTTCTACAACCGCATTAACTGGCGACGCGGGATACGTAATTTCTACCGCGACCATCGCAAACTGCTGTTGGTGGACAAAAAGCTCGCAGTGGTCGGCGGCACCGGTGTAACCGATGAGTTCTGGCAGCCTGCAGAAGACGTCAGTGAGTGGCATGAAGTGATGGTGGAAATCACTGGCCCGCTGGTCATCGACTGGCAGGCATTGTTCGACCGCCAGTTCCACGCCAACCCGCGTCGTACGGCCTGGCGCCCCGCAGAGAATTTCGGCTTGCCTCGCCTGCCCAGGGTTCCTGTTTCCGGTCACGGGCTAGGCCGTGTTGCCTATGCGGACTCCCGCCAGCACCGTGACATTCTGCAGTCGTTGGTGCGGGCGTTGAACAGCGGTCACAAACGCATATGGCTGGCGACGCCGTATTTCCTGCCCACCTGGAAAGTCCGCCGCTCATTGCGCAAGGCTGCGGCCCAAGGCATTGATGTGCGACTGCTGCTTACCGGCCCACGCACCGATCACCCTTCAGTGCGCTACGCCGGGCATCGCTACTACCCGCGCTTGCTGCGTGCGGGCGTGAAAATCTTTGAATACCAGCCGTGCTTCCTACATTTGAAAATGGTCCTGATCGATGACTGGGTCAGCATCGGCTCCTGCAATTTCGATCACTGGAACCTGCGCTTCAATCTGGAAGCCAACCTCGAAGCCCTCGACGTTGGGCTGACGCGGGATGTGGTCGCCAGCTTCGAAAAAGACTTTGCGGTGAGCAAGCAAATTACCCTGGCTGAATGGAAAGCCCGGCCATTGTGGAGCCGGGTCAAGCAGCGGCTTTGGGGTTGGGTGGATCGGTTGGTGGTGAATTTGCTGGATCGGCGTGGCTGAGCTGTTGCTGAAACCGTAGGACTGGCTTTAGCCGGGAGAGCGGTATGCCTCGCAATGCAGATATTGCGAATGTATCGACGCCCTCGCGGCTAAAGCCACTCCTACGGGATTGTGCAGGTTCTGTGGGAGTGGTCCCGGTATCCCTGACACCGCGCTGTCGCGCAGCAAACGGGTGACCTGTAGGAGCCAACTTGTTGGCGAGACGTCGGACCCGCATCGTCAGAAATTCCGCTTCGCCAACAAGTTAGCTCCTACAAGGTCCGCGTTTCAAATCCATTATTGGAGTGATGTTTGATAGGAGCAGGGCTTGCCCGCGATAAGCCGAGCGCAGTGGCAGCTATATCGCGTTATCGTTCATCGCGAGCAAGCTCGGCTCCCACAGGGCTGTGGCCATTCTGGGAATCACTTGCGCCACACCTCTGGCTGGCTGGATCCGATCCAGTGGGAGCGACGTAAGGCGTAGAGATCGATTTGCATCTTGAGACTCTTATTGCTAATGTTTGAGTCTGCAGATGCAAAAGGTGTTTCTCATGTCCGCCGTCCCACAGCTCCAGCCTCTTTCCAAAGAACAATGCGTTTCCGGTCTGCGCACCGCGCTGCGCATTCTCGACAAGTGGGATGCGTCCAGCGAGCAGGCGTGTCGGATTCTGCGTATCTCCCGCAGCACCTATACCCGCGCCAAGCAGACAGGCTCTGAATGGTCAGTCGGGCTGGACATGGATCAGATGCACCGCATCAGCTTCGTGCTGAATATTCATGCGGCGCTGCGCACGGTCTTCGACAACCCGGACAATGTGTACGGCTTCCCGGCCATGGCCAATGACAACGAGTTTTTCAACGGTCGCAAGCCCTTGGACATCATGGCTCAGGGCGACATTGTTTCGCTGTATGAAACCTTCCGCCGCGTCGACGCACTCCGGGGCGCGCAATGGTGACCCTCGACAGCCTGCCACTCCTTGCCGAGCAAGAGCAGCGGGCTTATCGGCTGGTCAACTCCAGATTCCCGCCCATCGATCTGTTCGACGATGTTGCAGATGCCGCGGAGTTTGAGGGGCTGTATCAGCTACAGGCGCTGACCAATCCACGGTTGCAGAATGAAATCGGGCGCATCGCGTTGATCCCGGTTGCTGAAATTCCGTTCGGCATTCCCGGCTGTTCTTACGCGGTAGGGCCGTTCACCCACGTGAATCCGGCGGGCTCGCGTTTCAGTTCAGGGGCTTTCGGGGTGCTGTATCTGGCCGATGTGATGGAAACCGCAATCGCGGAGGTACGCCATCACCAGAACCACTATTGGTCGAGAGTGGCAGGGCTCAACTATGAGCGTTTTCTGTTTCGTGGCTTGCTCTGCTCCTTCGATGAAGTAGCCAATCGCGATGCTACCGGGCTGCCACTTTCAGACCCCATTTACGATCCTGAAGATTATTCCACTGCTCGCCAGTTGGGCCACGCCGCCAAGCGGGCAGGGTGCCCAGGGCTGCGCTACAACTCGGTTCGCTCGCCGGGCAATCATTGCTGGGCATTGATGACACCCAGGCATGTGAAGTCGATTGTTCAGACTGCGCATTACGAAATGATCTGGAGTGGGCAGATCACCAGTGTGAGTCGGCTTTCGAATGCTTGAAGGTGTTAATGGCACCGCGCCATCGCGCAAAAAACATTGGACCTGGAGCTGCCGAAGGCTGCGATGGTGGTGTGTCAGGATGAATGCTTCGCAGCCTTCGGCAGCTCCTACAGTAGTGCTCGAACGCCAATAAAAAACCCGCATCTCTGCGGGTTTTTTACTAAGGCCGACGTGCTTACTGAACTTCCACCGCCAAACTATCGCTGATCTTTTTCTGCCAGATTTGCGGGCCGGTAACGTGGACGGATTCGCCCTTGCTGTCGACTGCAACGGTAACCGGCATGTCTTTGACTTCAAACTCGTAGATCGCTTCCATGCCCAGTTCGGCAAAGGCCACGACTTTCGACTTCTTGATTGCCTGCGCCACCAGATAAGCAGCACCACCAACCGCCATCAGGTACACGGCTTTGTGGTCCTTGATCGCTTCGATAGCGGTAGGGCCGCGTTCGGATTTGCCGATCATGCCCAACAAGCCGGTCTGATCGAGGATCTGCCGGGTGAATTTGTCCATCCGCGTGGCGGTAGTCGGGCCAGCCGGGCCAACCACTTCTTCGCGCACCGGATCAACCGGGCCGACGTAGTAGATGAAGCGACCTTTCAGATCCACCGGCAGGGTTTCGCCCTTGTTGAGCATTTCGACCATGCGCTTGTGCGCCGCGTCGCGGCCGGTGAGCATCTTGCCGTTGAGCAGGACGGTTTCGCCCGGCTTCCAGCTTTGCACGTCTTCCGGAGTCAATGTGTCGAGGTTGACGCGACGGGCTGACGGGCCGGCTTCCCAGACGATTTCCGGGTAGGCGTCCAGCGATGGCGCTTCAAGGGATGCAGGGCCGGAACCGTCCAGCACGAAATGCGCGTGACGGGTGGCGGCACAGTTAGGAATCATGCACACCGGCAGCGACGCAGCGTGAGTCGGGTAATCCATGATTTTCACGTCGAGCACGGTGGTCAGACCGCCCAGGCCCTGAGCACCGATACCCAGTTGGTTGACCTTCTCGAACAGCTCCAGACGCATCTCTTCGATACGGTTGGAGGGGCCGCGCTTTTTCAGCTCGTGGATGTCGATGGATTCCATCAACACTTCCTTGGCCATGACGGCGGCTTTCTCGGCAGTGCCGCCGATACCAATGCCGAGCATGCCTGGCGGACACCAGCCGGCACCCATGGTTGGCACGGTTTTCAGGACCCAGTCGACGATCGAGTCGGACGGGTTGAGCATCGCCATCTTCGATTTGTTTTCTGAACCACCGCCTTTGGCAGCCACGTCCACTTCCACGGTGTTACCCGGAACGATGGAGTAGTGGATGACGGCCGGGGTGTTGTCCTTGGTGTTTTTACGAGCACCTGCCGGGTCGGCCAGAATCGAAGCGCGCAGAACGTTTTCCGGCAGGTTGTACGCGCGGCGCACGCCTTCGTTGATCATGTCGTCCAGGCCCATGGTGGCACCGTCCCAACGCACGTCCATACCGACGCGCACAAACACGGTCACAATACCGGTGTCCTGGCAGATCGGGCGATGGCCGGTCGCACACATGCGCGAGTTGATCAGGATCTGCGCCATGGAGTCACGGGCAGCAGGCGACTCTTCGCGCAGATACGCTTCGTGCATGGCCTGAATGAAATCCACCGGATGGTAGTAGGAAATGAATTGCAGGGCGTCGGCGACGCTCTGAATCAGGTCGTCTTGCTTGATCACGGTCATGTGGGCGCGCTCCTCTGTTTAGGACGGGAACATTCAAAAATTATTGTCTGAGTCATCTGCCATCTTGCGATGTCTCATGGCTACGACAGCATCGTTGGCTGCGACAAAAAGGCGCGGCAGTATAACCCGCAACCTCGCTGGTCCATCCATCGGTTTTGCGCCTAGCCATCATTGGTCCGCTGACTGGCTTGTCCCGATGGTTGGGGGAGTTATCAGGGGTAAAGTACGCGAACCGTTGTAATCCGTGTATTTGAGCTGCATCACGTCAGTTGCAATTGAACCTTTTTGAACGTATTTATCCCCCGTCGCTGGAAACTTTCTGACGCGAGTCTAAAGTTCTGGGCTTGGTGCCACTACGGGAAGGAATCCTTTTGAGCACGATGAGCAAACGGGAAATATCTCCGACCACGCAGTCCATTTTTCTGAAGCGATTTGGTTTGGCGGTAGCGACCTACGTATTGGTTTTGTTACTGAGCGGGCTGGCCATTTACGCTGGAGAGCTGCATCAGCCATTACATGTGGCGGTGATCACTTGTGCGTCGGTGCTGCTCAGCCAACTGGTTTTGCTGATCGTTTTCCTCACCCGCTTCAATCAGCGCTTCACTGATGCAAGCCTGACTGAATTTCAGGTAGTGCTGGCCTTGTGTTGGCTGACCTGGCTGTTGTCATGCCTGGACGAGGCGCGTGGTATTTTCCTGGTTATCTATGCGCCGATCCTCCTGTTCGGTTTGTTTCAGCTCACGCCCATGGTTTTCGCCCGCTGCGCCTTGCTCGTACTGCTGAGCTTCACAGGCATCAACGCGTGGGAGTTTTTCAACGGAACCCTGCAAAAACCGGGCACTGTACTTCTGCAGATCAGTGCCCTGTTCGTCATGTTGTTATGGCTCAGCCTGTTTGCCGGTTATGTGCATGCCCAGCGCCAGCGAATGCGTCAGCGTCGCTACGCCTTGCAAGCCCACCAGGACACCTTGCGCGGCATGATGGCTCAGCTTGAGGAACTGGCTGCAACCGATGAACTCACCGGCCTGTATAATCGCCGCTACTTTTTGCGCATGGCTGCCCGGGAATTGAATCTACTGAGCGACGACACGTCTCACGGGCTGGCTTTGATTGACCTTGATCACTTCAAGCGCATCAACGATAACCATGGCCATTCGGCTGGCGACCAGGTGTTGCAGGCTTTTGCAGCCCGCGCTCAGGACTGTCTGCGCGAGAGCGATGTGTTGGCGCGCTACGGTGGAGAGGAATTTGTGTTGTTGATACCGCTCTGTGACGAAAAACAACTGGTGGATTGTTGTGAGCGTGTGCGGGAGTCATTCAGCCGTGTTGAACTGGCGGCGTTACCCGGCTCAAATCTCAGCCTGTCAGTGGGGATGACCTTGCTGCAACGGGGTGACAATCTGGATGAAGCGCTACACCGCGCAGATCAGGCGCTTTATCGCGCCAAGCGTGGTGGGCGTAACCGATGTGTGGCGGGTTGGGAAAACGTTGATGCCTGAGCTGCATGTAGGCGAGCGTCACTGGACGGTCGAGGCAGGAAGCAATTTACTCGACAGCCTCAATCAGGCTGGCGTCAGGGTCCCCTATAGCTGCCGGGCCGGAAGTTGCCATGCCTGTCTGGTGCGCTGCATTAGTGGCGAACCGGCGGATGCCCTGTCTGAGGCGCTGGATGCGGGCAAGCGTCAGCAAGGCTGGCGTCTGGCCTGCCAGTGTCGGGTGATGCAGGATTTGACCGTCAAGGTATTTGATCCACAACGTGATGGGGTGCCAGCCCGGGTCGCAGAATGTGACTGGCTCAGCCCGTCGGTACTGCGTTTACGTCTGGAGCCAGAACGGCCGTTGCGTTATCGGGCTGGTCAGCATCTGGTGCTGTGGACGGATAGCGGCGTCGCGCGGCCTTATTCGCTGGCGAGCATACCCGGCGAAGATCGCTTTCTGGAGTTTCACATCGACTGTCGTCAGGCGGGCGCCTTTGCTGACGTAGCTCGCCATTTGCGTGTGGATGAGCGCATAGGGCTAGGCGAGTTGCGGGGCGGTGCATTGCAATATGATCCGGACTGGCAAGACCGGCCGTTGTTACTGTTGGCCGCTGGAACGGGTCTCGGACCTTTGTGGGGCGTGCTTCGAGAGGCGCTTCGTCAAGAGCATCAGGGACCTGTCAGGCTTATTCATCTGGCGCGCGATGGCAGTGAACATTACCTGCGTACCGAATTGGCTGAGTTGGCAAGTACTCATGGCAGCGTTCAGGTCCAACTGGTGACGTCTGATGAACTGGACGCGACGCTGGCCGACTTGCGCATGTTGTCGCGCAAGACCATGGCGCTGGTCTGCGGCAGTCCACAAAGTGTAGAGACCTTTGCCAAGCGACTTTATCTGGCGGGTATTCCGCGTAATCAGGTCTTGGCGGATGTGTTTGTGGGGCGTGAATAAGGCATTCAAACGCGAGATGGCGCGGTGCCATAGACGCCGGGGCCTCTCCTACAGAAATGCGCTGCTATTCACTCCCGGTCATCAAACACAAAAAAGCCCCGGCTCTCGCGAACCGGGGCTTTTTGTTTGCTGCGCGCGACCGTCTTAGACCAACGGATCGCCGACGTGCAGGATCTTCATGCCGTTGGTGCCACCGATGGTGTGGTAGCTATCACCCTTGGTGAGGATGACCCAATCGCCTTGCTCAACGAGACCGCGCTTGAGCAGTTCGTCTACCGCAGACTGGCTGACCTGGCCTGGTGGCAGGTTGGCCGGGTCGAACGGTACGGTGTAAACGCCACGGAACATTGCTGCGCGGGCCTGAGTACCGCGGTGCGGGGAGAACGCGTAGATCGGTACCGAGGAGCGAATGCGCGACATGATCAGCGGGGTATAACCGCTTTCAGTCAGGGCAATGATCGCTTTCACGCCAGGGAAGTGGTTGGCGGTGTACATGGCTGCCAGCGCGATGCTTTCGTCACAACGGGTGAACGAGTGACCGATGCGGTGGCTGGAGGTTTTACCTGTCGGGTGCTTTTCAGCGCCGATGCAGATACGGGCCATGGCCTGCACGGCTTCGATCGGGTAGGAACCGGCAGCACTTTCAGCGGACAACATGACGGCGTCGGTGTAGTCGAGCACGGCGTTGGCCACGTCGGACACTTCTGCGCGTGTCGGCATCGGGCTGGAGATCATCGACTCCATCATCTGTGTTGCCACGATTACCGCTTTATTGTGGCGACGAGCGTGCAGGATGATGCGTTTCTGAACACCTACCAGCTCGGCGTCACCAATTTCAACGCCCAGGTCGCCACGGGCAACCATGACCGCGTCACTGGCGCGGATCAATGCGTCCAGCACTTCATCGTTGGCCACGGCTTCAGCACGTTCGATCTTCGCCACCAGCCAGGCGGTACCGCCCGACTCGTCACGCAGCTTACGGGCGTATTCCATGTCAGCGGCATCGCGCGGGAAGGAAACGGCCAGATAGTCCAGGTCCATTTCGGCAGCGAGCTTGATGTCCTGCTTGTCTTTTTCGGTCAAGGCCGGAGCGGTGAGGCCACCGCCACGGCGGTTGATGCCTTTGTGGTCCGACAATGGACCACCGATCAGCACGGTGCAGTGCAGTTCGTCGGCAGTCTGGGTGTCAACGCGCATGACCACGCGACCGTCGTCGAGCAGCAGCTCGTCGCCTACGCCGCAGTCCTTGACCAGATCCGGGTAGTCGATACCCACGATTTGCTGGTTGCCATCGGTCAGCGGGTGAACAGTGGAGAAAGTGAATTTATCACCGACTTTCAGTTCTATTTTCTTGCCGGCAAACTTGGCAATACGAATTTTCGGACCCTGCAGGTCGCCCAGCAGTGCGACGAAGCGCCCGTGCTTAGCGGCGATCTCACGGATCAGCCTGGCGCGTGCCTTGTGCTCATCCGGAGTGCCGTGAGAGAAGTTCAGACGAGCAACGTCCAGACCCGAGAGGATCAATTGTTCGATGACTTCCGGCGAGTTACTGGCAGGGCCAAGGGTGGCGACGATTTTAGTGCGGCGAACGGTCATGCATAAACTCCTTATATGAAGCGCAGCGAGAGGCTACTACTGTCTTGATCTGTAGTCATGTTTCTTTGCATTGTCGCGAGATTTTGCGAGCCGGTAACCGGCAGACGACCGGTGCCAAAAACTGCTTGAAGAAATCCTGTTTCAGGTCGATATATTGCAGAGCACAGGAGAGTCCCATGCGAATCGTGATGATTTTAGTATTGCTGGCAGCTGTCAGTGGCTGCACCCGAATGGCAATGAATTCCAATTTGAACAGCGCCTACCGGTCCTATGATCGGGGTGATTGCGAGGCTGTGATGTTGAGCCTCTCCAAGGTTGATCGTCAAAGCCGCTCGCGTCGTTACGTTCAGCCAGAAGTATCGATGTTGCGCGGGCAATGTCTGGAGCGGCAAAAACTGTTTGTTGATGCGGCGCAGACTTATCAGTTCATCATCACTCAGTACCCTTACAGTGAGTACGCATTCAGAGCAAGAGCTCGCCTGGAGACGCTGCAACAGTTGGGTCACTATCCACGCGTCCAGACTGCTCAGGTTAGCCCTGTAAAGCGTTAATTACATTCGTTTGGATCCTTTGTAATGTTTTTGAGTGGCTGTATGCCGCAATTGGTCTAGTCTTACGAAAAGCAGACGGACGTACGTGACTTGTGGCGCCTGTATCGGGTCAGAGTCTCGTTTCTGCGACGACAAACTCAAGTTTGTTCGTATTGACGGTGCCAATGCGCAGTGTTGGCTACCCCAGGAGTTTTAGCGCGGCCATGCTCAATGGCTACCTATGGCGGCTGATTTATGTTGAAAGAGCGAAGGATCGAACGGCATCAATTGCCTGGCTATCTGCGGGTGTTCAACCGCTACACCAACAAGCAATTGGGTTGTCTGGGCAACGTGTCCGAGAAGGGATTGATGCTGATCAGTGATCTGCCGATGATGGTGGGAGCTGAATTTCAATTGCGTCTGCAGGTACCTTGTGAGCGTGGAATGCCTGTCACTCTGGAGGTGACGGCGACCTGTCTGTGGTGTCACGAAGATGAAACGCCGGGTAGCTATGACTCGGGTTTCATATTGACGGAGTCACCGCCGGAGTACGCGGAACTGATTGGTGCTCTAAGGCATTACTTCAGTTTTTATCCGATGGAAGCATCGGTCTGAGAGCGACTACCTGACTGACGCTAATTGCGTAGGAGCTGCCGAAGGCTGCGATGTATTTTTCCTGAAAGACCGCTATCGCAGCCTTCGGCAGCTCCTACAGTTCTGTGTTTGCTTCGCGCCACCGGATGTCGGGAAGAGCGGTCACAATGCACCGGTTTTTCTCCAGTTCAAGTAGCGACTGATCAGTTCCGGCCCGAGTTCTGCCGGGCGGGAGTCCAGAACTGGAATGCCGTGGGCGCTCAAGCGGTCATGCAGTTCGGCACGGGCGTTAAGAAAGTCGATGGTTCCGCAGTACATCAATGCGTCATCGTAAGTCTGAACGGGTTCGTGCCGTAAGGTATCCAGCACCTCTTCGCGCAAACTGACGATCAGAACCCTGTGTTTCTGGCCCAGCAGTTTGACCGCGGACAACAGCTCTTCGTCATCCTCATCGCGCAAGTTGGTCATCAATACCACCAGCGCGCGGCGCTTCTGGCGTGCTATCAACTGGCGAGCGGCCGCGCTGTAATCTGCGGTTCTTCGACTGCTGTTCAGGTCATAGACGCTGTTGAGCAGCACATTCAACTGGCTCGGCCCTTTAACCGCAGCAAGGTAGCGGTCCTGCTCGCTGGCAAAGGTCGACAGACCTACCGCATCGCCCTGACGCAAGGCTACATGCCCAAGCAATAGCAGGGCGTTGAGCGCGTGATCGAAGTGCGAAAGATCGCCGTCCTGGCTGCGCATGCGTCGACCACAGTCGAGCATGAAAATGATTTGTTGATCCGTTTCCTCCTGATACTCACGGGCGATGGGCGTGCGGTGGCGTGCTGTGGCTTTCCAGTCGATTTGCCTCAGGCTGTCGCCTTCACGAAACTCACGCAACTGGTTGAACTCCATGCCCAGCCCACGGCGCTGTCGCTGACGTACGCCCATCTGGCTGAGCCAGTTTTCAACCGCCAGCAGTTGCCCGCCGTAGACACGGGCAAAATCCGGGTAGACCCGCGTACTGTCATTCAACTCCAGATAGCGACGAGCCCGCCAGAGTCCCATCGAGCTGGGCAGCTCTATTTCGCACTGGCTAAGCTTGAAAAGTCCTCGTTCCAGCGGGCGCATGCGATAGCTCAACCGGCTTTGCTGGCCCGGCCGCAGCGCCAGGGTTTGTGGCAGATGTTCTACCTCAAAGCCGTCCGGCAAATGGTCGAACACCTGCACCGTGATTTCATCCGGATAATCGTGTGTCAGCGTCAGATGCGCTTGCGCCCAACGCCCCAGCGCCAGACTCCCGCGGACTTCACGTTTGAGGCTCGGTGAAGGTTTGCGAATCAGCCGAATGGCATCCGCCAGTGCCAGCACCAGCAATGCCAGCAGCAACGCGTAAAGCAGCGTGCCAACTTCATCGGGCACCTCAATGGCCAGTGCGGACAGAACGCCGAGCAGCAGTGCAATGCCCGCCAGTCCTCCCAGCCAGCCAAGCAGTGCTGTCGATGGTTTCAGCAGTTGCTTCATAGACGGGGCGCCGGAACCTGATCGAGCAATTGACTGAGGACCTGATCAACCGACAGGCCTTCGATATCCAGTTCCGGTGCCAGCCTTACCCGATGGCGCAGCACGGCCAGCGCGCAACCCTTGATGTCGTCAGGGATGACAAACTCGCCCCCGCGCAACAACGCCCGCGCCCGGCCGCCACGTACCAGTGCAATCGAGGCCCGGGGACCTGCGCCCAGGGTCAGGCCCGGCCAGCTACGGGTGGCGCGCGCCAGTCGAACGGCATAGTCCAGCACCTGATCGTCCAGCGGCAGCTCGCTCGCAATTCGCTGCAAGGCCTGTACTTCACGCGCCTGAAGCACAACGCGTAACGGTTGCACGTCGAGCATGTCGGCCCGGCTCGAGCGGGTGACCTGGCGGACCATGCTCAGCTCTTCGTCGACATCGGGGTAGTCCATGCGCAGCTTGAGCATGAAACGATCCAGCTCGGCTTCGGGCAGTGGATACGTCCCTTCCTGTTCGATGGGGTTTTGCGTCGCCAGCACCATGAACGGCTGGGCGATGGGCATGGGTTTACCCTCAAGAGTGACCTGCCGTTCCTGCATGGCCTCAAGCAGTGCGGCTTGGGTTTTGGCCGGAGCACGATTGATTTCGTCGGCCAGCAGCAGGTTGGTGAAAATTGGACCTTTACGGAGTTTGAACTGCTCGGTGTGCAGGTCATAGACCGCATGGCCGGTGACGTCGCTGGGCATCAGGTCAGGGGTGAACTGAATGCGGGCGAATTCACCTCCAAAACAACGGGCCAGCGCCCGGGCCAGTAAAGTCTTGCCGAGCCCCGGCACCCCTTCGAGCAAAACATGGCCGCCACCAATCAATGCGGTCAGCACGTCATCAATAACGGCGGCTTGTCCGATCACGGCTTTTTGCAGCTCTTTGCGTAAGGCCTGGGCCAACTGGCTGGCGCGCTGACGCTGTTGCGCCTGATTGCTGGCTGCCGGTGCGGGCGTGGCTGCCGGGTCGATATTGAACTCGACGACAGGCTCGGGGCTGGAGGAAGGTTCGTTGGGTAGATCGCTCATAGGGCATTCCTGATGGTTTGCAGGTGGGCAACCTGACGGGTGAAGTCGGAACTGGACATGCGCTGTGCCGGACGTGGGCGCAATGCCTGGCTGATGACACTGGTTGGCTGGCGGGTCAGGCGTGCCAGAACCTGCCATTGGTCGGCGATCACTAGCGATTCGAAGCCGGGGTGACGAATGCGGGCGCGGCGCAGAATTTCTGCCTGCAGGTTGCGCAAGAGAGTTTGCTGGCCGCTGCGACGACGCAGGAACTCGGCGCTGGCGCGCAGGTGCTCGGTGAGTTGGCGACGCGCGCCGACAGCAGGTGCTCGCACAGGCCCTTGGCGCATGCCTGCCCGCCAGAGTCCGACGCCGATGAGTAGCGTCAGCATTAATACCAGCTGCGGAAAGTGGCGCAGCAACAGGCTGAACAAGTTGTCGTGTTGGCTTCTGATGACCATCGTGACTTTGCTGTCCTGGGTCAGGTACCACAGGAGCCATGCATTATCGTAATCATCGATAAATCGGTTTTTCCATAAATCGGCATCGGTCACCACGGTGATCAGACCTTCACCATAGATCAGTTGCAACATGTGTGTCGCGTCAGCGCTGTTAGCCCAGGACTGGGCGTGATCCTCAGGGTCTTCGAGGTGGAAGCTGGGGTCAAAGCTCATGTAAGCCGGAGCTTCTTCGTTTTCGAGATACAAGCGTGTCAGTTCTGGCCAGGGAACCTTGGGTGCTTTGGGGGCAGGTGCTCGTAGAGGGATGACCGGATTAACCGGACTGATCGGTGAATAATCCTGCCCTTTCAGGTCTTTGGTGAGTAATTGATGAATCTGTAACCGGTCCAGCAAAAGGTCGCCGCTACGACCTTTTTTTTCATCCCAGAGTTGCTCGGCGACAAACAGCAGATGCCCGCCTGACCGCGCCCACTGCAGTACCTTGTCCGCTTGAGAAGGCGTCATGTTGTCGCGATAGTCGAGCAGCAGCAAGGTTTGGGATTCAAGCCTCGCATCGGGCAGTTTGTTGGTGGAGTCGGCTGTTTTTACGTCGATGGAGCGACTGCGTAGAAAACTTTCCGCTGCCAGCCATGGATTGGCACGGACTTCGGGGGAGGGGCCTTGATCGACCGTTTCCTCATAGCGTTCCAGATTCTTCAGCAGATAGACCGCAACTGCGCCCAGAACCAGCAAAGCCAGGGCGGCCAATAACCAGCGACGTCGGGTCATGACTGCACTTCCCGATCAAACAGGCGTCGCCAGCCATCACAAAGTTCTTGCTGTACCGGGGTTGCAGGTAGCTGGTGACCATAAGCCAGATTTTGCCAGTGCCGGGTCAGGCTTTGGCTGAAGTCATTGAGAGCAGGTTGATCAAGCGCGGCGATTCGTTGCAGGACCTGGCCTTCGGTGTCGGCGCTTTTCAGGGGCAGTTGATAGTCGACAAGCAAGCGGCTGAGCAGCGCTCGATACAGCAACCCCAACGCTTCACGTGGCTGGTTTGGCCACAGTTGTTCCGCGCTGGCTGCAATGTCGGCCGGGAGGCTTTCGGCGCTGACTTGCAGGCCAAACAATTGTTCAGGTGGGGCGCGTTGTGGTTTCTTGCGGGGAGCGCGGCGATTGACGAACGCGGCCAGCCATTTTCGGTAGCGCCAGATCACCACACCGACCAAGGCAATCACTATTCCCCACAACAAAACCTGAAAGACCTGTGCGAGGACGTTGCCGAAATGCAGTAGCCATCTCACCCAGCCATACAGCGCTGTGCTCCTGTCGTAGTTTTTTTCCTGCGTCGTTTTTGGGGCTTCAGGCAGCCGCCAGCCCGAAACGGTTTTCGGGTTCTTGAACGGCGGCTGTTGCAGCACTTCTTTGATGTTCTGCCGCGCAGCCGCGCTGGTCAGTTCCTGATTGACGAGGCGCGGGCTGTCGGGGCCAGCTTCGCCCTCTGGGGACAGGGAGGGAATCGGACAGCTGAAATCCTGCTGCTCAGACCATGCGGGCGGTGCGGCACTGAGTAGAGTCAGACCAAGGCCGATCATCAGCACATAGGCGCTCCCCGTCAGCCGTTGGCGCAACCGGCGCAGGACCAGTTCAATGTCCCAGGCCTCCAGAACCGTGCGCCGATTCAGGTACAGGGTGAAACCACAGGACACGTAAACCGGTCCCCACACGATCAGGATCAACGCATAGAAAAGATTGCTCAGGTGCTCCAGCCAGTTCAGTTGGTTGTTAAGGTCGAGCATTGTCCGCCAGGTCCAGTCGAGCTCTACCTGCTGGGGAATCAGCGCATAAAACAACACGATCATCCCGACCCACAGGCACGACTCCAGCGTACCGCCCACTGCAGTCAGGCAGCGAGCGGCGAACTGATCCTTCTGGCTGAGCACGCCAATGCGCTGGCGGAGTGCCTCGCCGGAGAGTTGTTCCAGTTGATGCACGGGCAACGTGAAGCTGCGACTCAAGCTGAGTCGACGCCACGTCAGGCTGGCGAGAAGATTGGGGCGCAACGTTTTCAGCCAGCCTTTGAGTGCATCTTTCAGGCTGGGTGCAGGGTCGAACAACGCTTGGGACAGAATGAGAAGTGGCAAGCGTTCATAGACGGGCTTGAGCCACCAGAACAGCAGGATCGCGGTGGTCGGATGATTCCAGAGCAACAGGCTGAGCAGCGCAAAAATCGGCAAGGTGACAATGGCCCAGCTTGTCATCAGCAGAGCGCGATGCTGCTGGGCCAGCAGTACGCCCAGGTCTATGGCTTCCCACGGCGTTCGTGGGTGGATCGCAATGCTGGCGTCAGTCAGGCGCATGGTGTGTCCTGCCTGCAAAAACCAGATAAGCGATGACTAACGTCCAGAGCACTGCACCCACTGTGTATTTGATTGCCGGCTGCGGCCAGGTCATGGAAGACCAATAGGCCTCTATGAACGCTGCAATCAAAAGGAAGAGGATGACGCCGTAGATCAGTTGTACGCTGGTTTTCGCTGCAATCCGCAATGCCTCACCGCGGCGCAATGCTCCGGGGGCCAGTAATGCCCAGCCAAGTTTGAGTCCTGCGGCACCCGCCAGTGCGATGGAGGTGAGCTCAAATGCACCATGACCAACAACGAATGACCAGAATGTCTGACCGTAGCCGATACCGGTCAAGTGCCCGGCAACGGCTCCGATCGTAAGTCCGTTGAACAACAGGAAGAACAGGCTGCCAAGCCCGAACAGCAATCCGCTGGCGTAGGTCTGAAAGGCAATCCCGATGTTGTTCATGATGTAGTAGCCAAACATCATCCAGTCATCATCGGCGGCACGCTCCACTGCTTGACCGATACGACTCGACTGCGGGTCGTACATGGTCTCCATCTGCCCTACCTGTCCAGGGTCCATAACGCTGTAGATCAGATCCGGGAAGCCATACACCAGCAAGCCCATAACGATAAGGCTGCCGAAGAACAGCAGGCTGGCGATGGCGATCAGACGCCATTCGGCGCGCACCAGTTGCGGGAATCCTGCCAGCACGAAACTCAGCAGTTGCGCACCGAAGGGATGACGATGCCGATACAGTTGCTGGTGACCACGCATGGCCAGTTGTTGCAGTGGATCAACCAGATGGCTGCTGTAGCCTCTTTCCTGGGCGACGGCCAACTGGTTACAGATACGCCGGTATTCGCGACTGAAGGTCTCGTTCGATGAGCCTGGTGCTTTGCGTTTTTCGAGACCGTCCAGACGCTCTGCGAAGCGCCGCCATTCAGCCTGATGACGAAGTTCGAACAGACCTTGTTTCATGTTGGCCCCAGCAAGCCGGTGGCTATGCTGTTCAGTCGCGGCACTACCAGTGCCGGGCTTACGTTCAGCGGCGCGGCGAGAATCGATGCCAGCTCCTGGGTGCGTTCCGAGGTCAGTTCGGCTTGTCGTTCCGCGAAGCTCAGAATGGCTCGCTGTTCTTCAAGGCTCAGCACGAACGGCGCGATGATCGGTGTGGCGTGTGGCAGAACCGGACGACTCGGTGGTTTGTCTTGATAGACCACCAGAGTACCGGCGGCCAGATCGCCGAGGCGTTTGAATTGGGGGTGTTGCAGGCAACTGATGGCGCCAAGGCTGTAGCCGAACGGCAGCATATCGACGAAACGCAACAGGTTGCGGATGAGCGAGGCGGTCCAGCCGATCGGGGTCCCGTCATCGTGGATCACTCGCAGACGCATGATCTGCTTGCCGGGTGTGCGCCCCTGGTTCAGGACTTCGAACAGCACCATGTACCACCAGGTAACCAGAAACATGGAGATAGCACTGAGGCCTGCGCCAAAGGATTCGAACAGGCTGAAGACCAGCAAGAGCATGCCGATGGCTACGGCACGAATGGTGAAATCGATGGCGAAGGCCAGAGCGCGAGGGACCAGTCCTGCCGGACGCAGCAGCAGGTCGATACCTTCCGGGGTTTCCATTCGGCTGCGGGTGTCCAGCGGCGCGGTTGGCGGTGCAGTCCTTGGCAAAGCGTGCGGGGAGGGCATTGTCGAGAGAGGTACGCCTGAAAACAAAACCTGATGCTAGGGACTGTTGGGTTGGTAAGCAACCGGACTGTTTCTACATGTGTTGTAAGAAAAGGTTTCTTTTAACGCAAACTTAGCCTTATTCGCCTTTTACCACTCTCAAGCCCTACACTTTGCCGGTCTTTTGTTCAGGATCAGCCCGTGACTTCCACCATCTTCTGGTACGACTACGAAACCACCGGTATCAATCCGCGCAATGATCGCCCGTTGCAGATGGCGGGTATCCGTACGGATGCCGAACTCAATGAAATTGAGGCGCCGGTTAATATTCACTGCCAGCCCAGCGACGATATTCTTCCGCATCCTGCCGCATGCATGATTACGGGTATCACGCCGTCCACGCTGGCCGAGAAGGGTTTGTGCGAAGCTGATTTCATGACCCGTGTTCATGCCCAGCTTGCTGCGCCGGGCACGTGCGGGGCGGGCTACAACACTTTGCGCTTCGATGATGAAATGACGCGCTACAGCCTTTACCGGAATTTCTTTGATCCTTATGCCCGTGAGTGGCAGGGCGGAAACAGTCGTTGGGACTTGATTGATGTCGTGCGCGCCGCCTACGCACTGCGACCGGAAGGCATTGTCTGGCCGGAAGATGATGGTCGGGTAACGCTTAAGCTTGAGCGGCTGACGGCTGCCAACGGTATTGATCACGGACAGGCTCATGACGCTTTGTCTGATGTGCGGGCGACTATTGCTCTCGCGCGTCTGGTTCGTGAAAAACAGCCCCGTCTTTACGATTATCTTTTCGAGTTGCGCAGCAAGCAGAACGTCCAGCAACAGATACGGCTGATGGAACCGCTGGTTCATATCTCCGGGCGCTTTTCGGCGGCACGTCATTATCTGGGGGTTGTACTTCCTCTGGCCTGGCATCCGCAAAATCGAAACGCACTGATTGTGTGCGATTTACATCAGGATCATTTGCCGTTACTGGAGCAGGATGCACAAATGTTGCGACAACGGTTATATACCCGTCGCGAGGATTTGGTCGAGGGCGAACTGCCGGTCCCCCTTAAACTTTTGCATATAAATCGGTGCCCGGTGATCGCACCGCTGAAGGTGCTGCGAGCTGAAGATCAGCAACGCTTGAATCTCGACATGACAGTGTTTAGCGAGCGAGTACGTCATCTCAATGAGGCGCAGGCGCTCTGGCAGGAAAAGCTGAACACCATTTATGCCGCTGATGACTTTGTTGCCAGTGAAGATCCCGAGCAACAACTTTATGACGGATTTATTGGTGACCGTGATCGCAGGCTTTGTGAGCAAGTGCGCAATGCAGAGCCTGAAGCGTTAGGCAGCCAGGCATGGCCTTTCGATGATGCGCGTTTGCCAGAGTTATTATTTCGCTATCGGGCGCGAAATTTTGCTGAAACCTTGAATACAGAAGAGCAACAGCGCTGGCTTGTTTTTTGTAGGACACGTCTGACGGTGCCTGAATCCGGGGCCCCTAATACCTTGCAAAGTTTTACTCAGGCACTTGTGGAACTATCCCTTAGTGCTACCCCTGCCCAGCTTGAGATATTACGTGAATGGCAGGACTACGTGGAGGCGCTGCGCCAAAGGCTGGGTCTTTGATGTAACGAGTACGGCGTTTTTCAGGCAATAAAAAACGCCAGCTAGGCTGGCGTTTTTTAGTGTAACGAATGAAGCGGGACCTGCTCCGGGTTTAGCCCAGCAGGGTTGCCCAGCCTTCAACTTCATCACCGCCCCACTTGGCTTTCCACTCTTTCAGCGTTTTGTGGTTGCCACCTTTGGTTTCGATGACTTCGCCGTTATGCGGGTTTTTGTATTGCTTGACCTTGCGCGCACGCTTGGTGCCGGTCGCTTTAACTGCGCCGCCGCGTGCAGATTTGCCAACTTTGGCTTCTGGATCGAGCAGAGCAATGATGTCACGCAGCGACTTCTGATATTCACCCATCAGCGTACGCAATTTGCCTTCAAATTCCAGCTCGGTTTGCAGTTTGTCGTCTTGGGACAGGTTCTTCAAACGCGCTTGCAGTTCTTTGATGGCTTCTTCTGTAGCGCGGTACTCGTTGATCAGAGACATGAGGCTTACCTTATGTTGAGAGGTGGGCAGGGATACAGTGAAGCAATAATAGTCATGCGCCTTGATCAAGTAAACATTAAAGAAAAGTTTTATTTGAATTATTTAGAAATATACCGCGTCCTACAGACGCTTCATAAACTAAATGGCGTAGCGCATGTGGTAAAGATAGTCGCTATTAAGGCGTTTAAATCGCAGCTTCTTAAGCGTTCGTTCAGGAACCAGCTACCGGTGTGGCAAGGTGGCGATTTCGGCATGCCAGGGTACCGGCGGCAGTCACCAATCAGTTTTACAGGACTACTGCAGTTTTCCTGCGCAGTCGCTAGAATAGCCGCCTTTGCGAAGTTCTGGAGTTTCCCCCAATGCGCACTTTTCGTCTGGTGATTTCATGCCCGGACCGTGTCGGCATCGTTGCCAAAGTCAGTAACTTTCTGGCGTCCTATAACGGCTGGATTACCGAAGCCAGCCATCACTCTGACAACCAGAGTGGCTGGTTCTTCATGCGTCATGAAATTCGTGCCGATACGCTGCCCTTTGATCTCGACGCGTTCCGCGAGGCGTTCACCCCTATCGCTGAAGAGTTTGCGATGGACTGGCGCATCACTGACTCGGCACAGAAGAAGCGCGTTGTATTGATGGCAAGTCGCGAGTCCCATTGTCTGGCGGACTTGCTGCACCGCTGGCACAGCGATGAACTGGACTGTGAAATTGCCTGCGTGATTTCCAACCATCAGGATTTGCGCAGCATGGTCGAATGGCATGGCATTCCTTATTACTACGTGCCGGTGAACCCGACGGACAAGGAGCCGGCATTTGCCGAAGTTTCACGTCTGGTAGCTCATCATCAGGCGGACGTGGTGGTGCTGGCGCGTTACATGCAGATCCTGCCGCCGCAGCTGTGCCGTGAATATGCCCATCAGGTCATCAATATTCACCACAGCTTCCTGCCTTCATTCGTCGGTGCCAAGCCTTATCACCAGGCCTCTCTGCGAGGCGTCAAGTTGATCGGCGCAACGTGTCACTATGTCACTGAAGAGCTGGATGCAGGCCCGATCATCGAGCAGGACGTGGTACGCGTCAGCCACAGCGACAGCATTGAAAACATGGTGCGTTTCGGTCGCGACGTGGAGAAGATGGTTCTGGCTCGTGGCTTGCGCTACCACCTGGAAGATCGCGTGCTGGTGCACGACAACAAGACGGTAGTGTTCGACTAAGCTCCAGACAAGCACTGAATCTGTAGGAGCTGCCGAAGGCTGCGAATGGCGGAGTGCCAGGCAGGTCGCTTTCGCAGCCTTCGGCAGCTCCTACAGAAGATGTATTTCCGACACTACGATGGTGCTTCGATGAGGTGCTCTCCATGACCGATCCCCTCGACAAGGCCACTTCAACAGCGCCCCCCACTCTGGGTGAGGGGTGCCTCAGTCGCTATGACCCGGATGCGTTGACGCCAGAAGACGGTGCCGATTTTGAAGGCGCTGCCGAGCTTTGGCGCGCCACTCAGGCGGATAAAGACCTGCAACCAGACGACAAATCCGACACTTGATTCAGATCCGGTTGAAGCGCATCAGTTTGTTCAGCAGTGGTCGACCGACCATCAGCAGGAAAATTGGCCCGCCCACGACCAGATAGAAGTAGTAGGTCACTGTGCGCCAGATCAGAATCGCGGCCGCTGCGGTGGATTTACCGACCATGGGTGCCAACAGCGCAGCAGATGTCAGCTCGGCAGTACCTGCGCCTCCCGGCAGCAGGCTGAACTGTCCGGCCGTCAGCGATAACATCTGAATCAGAAACGTCCAGGCCCATTGCACATTGACGCCCAGGCCAAGCAGCGCAAGGTACAGAATGCTGTAGCGCAGGCCCCAATGCAGGCAAGTCAGCACAAACACCGCGATCAGTTTCTGACGTGGCATTTTCCAGGTTTCAGCCAGCGCATCGCGGAAATGCAAGACCTTGCGCGCCCAACGAAACCGGGTTGTGCTTTTGGTTTTGAAGCGCTTCAGCAACCGGCCGTTGAACTTGATGACCTGCCGATGGAAGCGGGCGAATCCCAGAAACAGGCACAGGCTGCCCACGACGAGCACTGCGCTGAAGCCCAGCAGCCATTCCATTCGCTCACTGAGCGTATGGAAGAGTGCATAGAACATGATCCCTACCAGCGCCACGAGGAAAAACACCAGATCGCTGAGTTGGTCTGTGGCGAATACTGCGCTGGCTTTTGCCGGTCTGACGCCATTTCGGGCGAGCACTGCCATTAACGTCAGTGGTCCGCCGCTGCCACCGGGCGTTGCGCAGTAGGCAAACTCGCTGGCCATAATCAGGCCCAGGCTTTTATTGATTGTCAGCTTTTGTGCGCTATCTCCCAACAGGATCCGCATGCGTAGGGTATTCAGGCCCCAGCAGAGGATGATCATGCCGAACATCACCATCAATAGCGGGAAGGGAAAGCTGCGCAGACGCTGAAAGATATCGCCGCCGCCCAACAGCAAAGGGATCAGCACGGCTGCCAGCAAGCCAATAGCCAACCATGCAATGCGCTTCATTCTTGGTGCTCTGAAGGTTGCAACAGGTGGGCCAGCGAGATAAATGCAGTCATGGGGGTGTTTGGCCTTGCGCTGGATGATCACGGAAAAGTTTAACGTTGACCACCGATTACGGCAGATGTTCGTCAGGTGGTGTCGATAGTGTGTTGCTGACGCGCTTGCGGCTAAAGCCGCTCCTGCGAACTGCGCATACCCGGTAGGAGCGAACTTGTTCGCGAAGCGCCGGCCCAAACGATAGATGAGCATCGCCAGCCAAACCCTCGCGAACAAGTTCGCTCCTACCAGGGGTTGCATCCTTCCTTCCCTGCCATAGCGTTAAGTTTCGCACTGTTTCCTTACGCGTGGACCACACTGATACAACGATCAAGACAGGTGATGACATGTCAGACGTTCAGAACATTGTGATAGGTGCCGGTCCCGACGGGCTACCGGTGAGTCAGGCACTGCGCCTGGGGAATCGTCATGGTCTGGTGGCGGGAGCGACCGGGACCGGCAAGACGGTGACGCTGCAACGTCTGGCCGAAGCCTTCAGTGATGCCGGCGTTGCGGTGTTCGCCGCTGATATCAAGGGTGACTTGTGCGGGCTGGGCGCAGCGGGTGCACCGCAAGGCAAGATTGCCGAGCGGATTTCTGGCATGCCTTGGCTCAATCACACACCGAAAGCCTATCCGGTTACTTTGTGGGACGTTCACGGGAAGTCCGGTCATCCACTGCGCACGACGCTGAGCGAAATGGGTCCGCTGTTGCTGGGCAGCTTGCTGGAGCTGACGGACAGTCAGCAAGCCGCGCTCTACGCGGCCTTTAAAGTAGCTGATCGCGAAGGCTTGTTGCTGCTCGATATCAAGGATCTCAAAGCGCTGCTCAATCATCTGCGTGACAATCCGCAATTGCTGGGTGAAGACAGCTCGCTGATGACTACCGGTTCGAGCCAGGCCCTGCAGCGCCGACTGGCGGTGCTCGAACAGCAGGGCGCTGAGGCGTTGTTCGGGGAGCCAGCTCTGCAACTGGAAGATATCCTGCAGCCTGCGAACGATGGGCGAGGGCGTATTCATTTGCTGGACGCCAGCCGACTCGTGCATGAGGCGCCCAAGGTCTACGCGACTTTCCTGTTGTGGCTTCTTGCCGAGTTGTTCGAGCAGTTGCCGGAACGCGGTGACGCAGACAAACCGATACTGGCGTTGTTTTTCGATGAAGCGCATTTGCTGTTTGCCGACACGCCCAAGGCGTTGCAGGACAGGCTTGAGCAAGTAGTGCGGTTGATTCGCTCCAAAGGCGTGGGCGTGTATTTCGTCACCCAGTCGCCGGGTGACTTGCCTGATCAGGTACTGGCGCAATTGGGGTTACGCATCCAGCACGGCTTGCGCGCGTTTACTGCCAAAGAGCAGAAATCGTTGCGCGCCGTGGCAGACGGGTTCAGACCCAATCCGGCTATCGACACGCTGGCGGTGCTTACGCAACTCGGCATCGGCGAAGCGCTGGTCGGTACATTGCAGGACAAGGGCACTCCAGCGATGGTCCAGCAAGTGCTGGTCGCGCCGCCGCAATCACGAATCGGGCCGTTGACCGATACCGAGCGTGTCAGTCTGATTGCCCAGTCGCCACTGGCCGGGCGCTATGACAAGCCTGTTGATCGTGAATCGGCCTATGAAATGCTTATTGCGCGAAAAGTCGCTGTATCCGAAACGGAGGCTGCGCCAACAAAGAGCGCCAAGGAGCAGGAAAGCTTCAGTGACATGGCCGGTGAGTTTCTGGGCGGTATAGCGGGGCAGGCAATGAAAAGCGCTGCGCGCCAGGCGGCGAATCAGTTGGTGCGAGGGTTGTTGGGGTCGTTGCTGGGTGGGGGGAAAAAGCGCAGGTAGTTAATATCCGCGGAGGATATTGGCGACCGCACTGTGCGATGCACCTGTGGGATATTTTGTGTTGGCCTGCCAGGACTTCAGATCCCTGTGGGAGCGAGTTCATTCGCGAAGGGGCCAGTACGTTCACAGCATCTGGGTCGTCAGGAACGCCGCCTTCCCGAATGAATTCGGTCCCACAGGATTAGCGTCAACCTGAGGCGTGCGCAACCCAGTGGGAGCGAATTCATTCGCGAAGGGGCCAGTACATTCACAGCATCTGGGTCGTCAGGAACGCCGCCTTCCCGAATGAATTCGGTCCCACAGGATTAGCGTCAACCTGAGGC
>NZ_JAWHNU010000020.1:52875-86366 GCF_032582135.1 Pseudomonas syringae group sp. J309-1
GTGCGCAACCTAGTGGGAGCGAATTCATTCGCGAAGGGGCAGTACATTCACAGCATCTGGGTCGTCAGGAACGCCGCCTTCGCGAATGCAGTGAAACGCCATCGCGGGATTTTCCTGCGATGGCAGTTTCTGTCAAGACAGCGCTTTGGACGCCAACCAGAACAGACCGGCCGACAGGGCCACCGTCGCTGGCAGGGTCAGCACCCAGGCCAGGAGGATGGTGCGCACAGTGCCGCCTTGCAGGCCGCTTTTGTTGGCGACCATGGTGCCTGCGACGCCAGAGGACAGAATGTGTGTCGTGGAAACCGGCAGGCTGAAAATGTTGGCCGCCGCAATGGCGCACGCTGTGGTGATCTGCGCCGACATGCCTTGTGCGTAAGTCATGCCTTGTTTGCCGATCTTCTCGCCAATGGTCAGCACGACGCGTTTCCAGCCGACCATGGTGCCGATACCCAACGCCAGCGCCACGGCCAGAATCACCCAGAATGGGGCGTATTCAGTGGTCGCGGTCAGGTCTTTGCGCAATTTATCCAGATCCGATTTTTCACGTGCGCCGAGGTTTGGCAGCTTGGCGACCTTGCGTGCGGTGTCGTCCAGGCACAGCAAGTAGCGACGTACTTCGATGCGCCGCTCGGGAGTCAGAGAGTGGTAATCGGCCACGCCGGTGAGGTTGTCGAGCAGGGCAGCAATCGTCGGTTCGGTTTGCTCCGGGTTGCAGCTGGAGCTTTCCGGCAGATCACCTTTTTCCGCTTTACCCAGCGCTAGGTACTCGCCCAGGGTGCTGTTGTTGCGCTGATAGAACTGACTGAGGTGCAAGGTTGCATCACGGGTACGTTCGATCTGGTAAGTGGTGCTGTTCAAGTCCAGTACGAACTGGCTTGGCACGATACCGATCAGGACCAGCATGATCAGGCCGATACCTTTCTGACCATCGTTGGAGCCGTGCACAAAGCTTACCGCCATGGCGGAAATCACCAGAACCAGACGGTTCCAGAATGGCGGATGTTTCTTGTCGTCGAGCTTGCGACGCTGTTCAGGCGTCTTGTGCATCTTCGACAGTGGTCGCCACCATTTAAGTCCGATCAGGACCAGCGCAGCAACGAGGAAGCCCGCCAGTGGCGAGAAAACCAGCGAGGCGCCGATATCGATCGCTTTCTGCCAGTTAACCCCGTCTGCCAGCGGAATGTCGTTGATCAGCGCGTTCGCCAGACCCACGCCGAGGATCGAGCCGATCAGCGTGTGAGAACTCGATGCCGGAATACCGAAATACCAGGTGCCCAGGTTCCAGGTGATCGCTGCTGCGAGCAGCGAGAACACCATGGCCAGGCCGTGGCCGGTGTTGACGTTGATCAGCAGTTCAACCGGGAGGAGGTGAACGATGGCATAGGCAACGCCGACCCCGCCCAGCAGCACCCCCAGGAAATTGAAGATCCCGGAGAAGAATACGGCCAGATGCGGCGGCATCGCTTTGGTGTAAATGACTGTCGCCACCGCGTTTGCGGTGTCATGAAAGCCGTTGATGAACTCGAAGGTGAGGACGAAAGCCAGGGCGAGCAGCAGGCTCACAAGTACCCAGGCATCTAGTCCGCTGAATAAATCGATCATGAAGGTTTTCTGACCCGGTCTGAAGGGGGCGGGATTATGACAGAAAAAATACAGATCGATGTGTCGACTGCCGATTGGTATCGCCGATTATCTAAATTTTATCCTCGGCGAAGCATCCCCATTGATAAGTCAAGAGGACATTGGAGCCTTTTGGCAGTCATGCAAAACAGTTGGCCGCTCTGAAAAATCTGCCCGGGCCATCAGAGGTAGCCCGGTTCGCAGAGCTGAAGGGTTATCCCTCTTCGCTCAGGTCTTTTTCCATTTTTTGCAGTTCTTGCTTGAAGGCCTGATCTAGAATGCTGGCCTTCTTGCGCCAAGGTTTGCGTTCCGGCTCTGGTTGAGCGGCGTAGGTGGTGATTTCGCCACCATAAACTTCCTTGTAGCGTTGTTCCTGGCGCTCAAGTTCCGCGCGCAGTTCATCTTTGGTCACTTTGTTACCTGATCAAGTCAAATTTAATCTGGCGTTATCGCTGAGCGGCTTGATAGTCCACACAGGGTCTTGTTCAGACTGCTGAAAGGCTTCCGCCAATCAAATTCTGAACCAAGCCATGATCTGAACATCCAGCGGCTCGCGGCTACGGACACCAGAAAACATAATTGTCGTAGCGACAGTCGTTTGAGTTGCGAGTGCGGTGGCTACTTTGGCTGCAAATTCCTTCGCGAGCATAATGCTTTGGCAGCATTGCTGCGGTGCCTCGATCCTGTGGTATGCCTGGGCATGGCGCCCGGTACTGCAACCACTGCGAATCGTTATTACGAGCCAAGTGGCAGGTACTATCTCCAAGAACTTCCAATCAGTCAACTATATGTGCAGTTGATTATGAAAAGACTTCTGTAAAACACTTTTCTTGTACGACAGTTCCGAAGTTTCAGTGAGTGACATACGACGTAACTTTGATGTCCTCAATATTGACGCTAACAGACAGAATTCTGACGGCATAGTTCGTTGCGACATGGGGCGTATGTGCAGAACAAGCGATATTTGTGACAGAAGCACGCATGAGGAGAACACAAACCGTCGATTTGTGGCTTTTCGATATCATGCATAGGGGAGAAGCATGCGGGAATAAAAACGGCCTCGCTTCATGGGCAAGGCCGTACCTTGGACTTCTCGTGGGTACCTGACCAGTATTTCCAAGAAGCCACTTAAGGCTATGCAAAGGTATAAGTATCTTTGCGATGGGTCAATTGCGATTATCGGCCACTTGTTCGATAATCGCCCAAAGTGGCTCGAATGCTTTCCGCTAAAAAGTCGCGGAAAAGCGTGGAGGCTATGATTTATAAGGCCTGACAGGGTTCACCGAGGTAGTGGCAATGAATGATGAACTGCGTAATTCTTTTGCTTCGTTGGCGCCACCAATCGTGGCATCGCCCGCCAAGCGGATTCAGGCACTGACCGGCGACCCGGATTTCATGACTTCGCTGGCCAGAGGGCTGGCGGTGATTCACGCTTTTCAGGAGCGCAAACGGCATCTGACCATTGCCCAGATCAGCCATCGCACGGAAATTCCGCGTGCGGCGGTAAGGCGTTGTCTGCTGACGTTGATCAAACTTGGCTATGCAACGACGGATGGTCGAACCTATTCGCTGCTGCCGAAGGTGCTGACGCTCGGCCACGCTTATCTTTCGTCGACGCCGCTGGCGGTATCGTCTCAGCCCTATCTGGACCGGATGAGCGATCAGCTCCATGAAGCCTGCAACATGGCGACCCTGGAGGGTGAAGACATTCTGTATATCGCTCGGTCCGCCACTACGCAGCGTCTTATTTCAGTGGACCTCTCGGTCGGCGGCCGACTGCCTGCCTATTGCACGTCCATGGGCCGCATCCTGCTCTCGGCGCTGGACGATGTGACATTGCGCGAATACCTTGATCATGTGGACCTGCAGCCCAAGACCAGCCGGACGATTCGCTCGACAGAAGCGCTGTTTGAATGTCTTCAGCAAGTCCGTCAGCAGGGGTGGTGTATCGTCGATCAGGAATTGGAGCAAGGGTTGCGCTCGATTGCGGTACCGGTCTATGACGCGTCCGGTCAGGTCCTCGCAGCACTGAACGTGAGTACCAGCGCAGGCCGTGTGGCCAGAAGCGAGCTGGAACAGCGTTTCCTGCCTATCATGCTGGATGCTAGCAGGGATTTAAGTACGCAATTGTTCACCTGATAGTACACTGAATTTGTGCGATTAACGAACGAATAATCGATTATCGGATTGTTTGGCCTCAGGCCCCGGCATAACCTCAAGTCCATTCCAGCGTAGCCCATCTACGCTGTTCATTGGATGCAATTTGAGTTCGGGAGCACCTCATGGCTGAAATTCTTTCTCTACGCGACGCCGTGAAGCAATTGGTCAACGATGGCGACACCGTTGCGCTGGAAGGCTTCACCCATTTGATCCCCACGGCCGCAGGCCACGAAATCATTCGTCAGGGTAAAAAAGACCTGACGTTAGTGCGTATGACGCCGGACCTTATCTACGACCAGTTAATAGGCGCAGGGTGTGCGAAGCGTCTGATTTTCTCGTGGGGCGGTAATCCTGGAGTTGGCTCTCTGCATCGTCTGCGTGACGCCGTCGAAAAGCAGTGGCCACACTCGATGGAAATCGAAGAGCACAGTCATGCCGACCTGGCTAACGCCTATGTTGCGGGCGCATCCGGTCTGCCGTTCGCTGTGTTGCGCGCTTACGCCGGTTCCGATCTGCCCAAGGTCAATCCGCTGATCAAGACGGTAACTTGCCCATTCACCGGCGAGGTGCTCGCGGCAGTGCCCGCAGTGCGTCCTGATGTGACAGTGATTCACGCGCAGAAGGCCGATCGCAAAGGCAACGTGTTGCTGTGGGGCATCCTCGGTGTGCAGAAGGAGGCTGCGCTGGCTGCCAAACGCTGCATCGTTACTGTGGAAGAGATCGTCGACGACCTGAATGCGCCGATGAATGCCTGCGTGCTTCCGACCTGGGCACTGAGTGCGGTTTGCCATGTGCCCGGTGGCGCGCATCCGTCCTACGCCCACGGTTACTACGAGCGCGACAACCGGTTCTACCAGGCCTGGGACCCGATTGCCCGTGACCGCGAAAGTTTTAGCGCATGGATCAAGGAATACATTCAAGGCACCGCGGATTTCAGCGAATTCCAGAGCAAGTTGGCCAGCGCTTCGGAGGCAAAATAATGACTTACACCACCAGTGAAATGATGACAGTGGCAGCGGCTCGTCGTCTGCGTAACGGCGCGGTCTGCTTTGTCGGTATCGGTCTGCCTTCCAAGGCCGCGAATCTGGCGCGTCTTACGTCCTCGCCGGACGTCGTGCTGATTTACGAGTCAGGTCCGATTGGTGCCAAGCCTAGTGTGTTACCGCTGTCCATCGGCGATGGCGAACTGGCGGAAACGGCTGACACGGTTGTGTCCACCAGTGAGATCTTCCGTTACTGGCTGCAAGGCGGTCGCGTTGATGTGGGGTTTCTCGGCGCTGCCCAGGTTGATCGTTTCGGCAACATCAACACCACGGTGGTCGGTGATTACAACAACCCGAAGGTACGTCTGCCAGGCGCAGGCGGCGCGCCGGAAATTGCCGGGTCCGCCAAGCAGGTCTTGATCATCCTCAAGCAATCCGCGCGTGCTTTCGTCGACAAGCTGGATTTCATCACATCGGTTGGCCATGGCGAGGGTGGTGATTCTCGCAAGCGTCTTGGATTGCCTGGCGCAGGGCCGGTCGGGATTATTACTGACCTGTGCATCATGGAACCGGAAGAGGGCACTAACGAGTTTGTGGTGACTACCTTGCACCCCGGCGTAACCCGCGAGCAGGTTATTGCGGCCACCGGTTGGGAACTGCGTTTCGCCGAAAACGTCGAGTACTCCGCCGAGCCAAGCGAAACAGAGCTTGCCGCTCTACGTGATCTGGAAGCCCGGACCGCTAAAGCGCACGGCCAAGCACCGGGAGAAGCATGATGCGCGAAGTATTTATCTGCGATGCGATTCGTACCCCCATTGGCCGCTTTGGCGGTGGGTTGGCCAGCGTTCGCGCGGATGATTTGGCCGCAGTGCCGATCAAGGCGCTGATGGAGCGAAACCCTTCGGTGAACTGGAACGAAGTGGACGAAGTGTTTTTCGGCTGCGCTAACCAGGCCGGTGAAGACAACCGCAACGTAGCGCGCATGGCTGCGTTGCTGGCTGGCCTGCCGGAGACGATTCCCGGCGTCACCCTTAACCGTCTGTGCGCCTCGGGCATGGACGCCATCGGTACGGCATTTCGGGCGATTGCTGCTGGCGAGATGGAATTGGCGATTGCCGGTGGCGTTGAGTCGATGTCACGTGCCCCCTTCGTTATGGGTAAAGCCGATGCTGCGTATTCCCGCAACATGAAGCTGGAAGACACCACCATTGGCTGGCGTTTCATCAACCCTTTGATGAAAGAGCAATATGGCGTCGACTCCATGCCACAAACCGGTGACAACGTCGCCGATGATTTCAAGATTTCTCGAGCCGATCAGGACGCTTTCGCCCTGCGCAGCCAACAGCGCACTGCCGCTGCTCAGGCTGCGGGCTTTTTTAAAGAAGAAATCACTCCAGTGCGCGTTGCCCATAAAAAGGGTGAAACGTTGGTGGAGCAAGACGAACATCCCCGCGCTGACACCAGCCTGGAAACCCTGGCCAAACTCAAGCCGGTCAATGGTGCGGACAAGACCGTCACCGCCGGTAATGCGTCTGGGGTCAACGACGGTGCCGCCGCGCTGATTCTGGCGTCTGCCGAAGCGGTCAAAAAGCATGGCTTGACGCCCCGGGCACGCATTCTCGGCATGGCCAGTGCCGGTGTCGCGCCGCGCGTCATGGGCATCGGCCCGGTGCCTGCGGTGCGTAAGCTGGTGGAGCGCCTTGGCCTGGCAGTAAGCGATTTTGATGTGATCGAGCTCAATGAAGCCTTTGCCAGTCAGGGCCTGGCGGTTCTCCGTGAGCTAGGGCTGGCCGATGATGCACCGCAAGTGAACCCCAACGGTGGCGCCATCGCCTTGGGTCATCCCTTGGGCATGAGCGGCGCACGGTTAGTGTTGACCGCGCTGCATCAACTGGAAAAAAGCGGTGGTCGTCGAGGTCTGGCGACCATGTGCGTCGGCGTAGGGCAGGGGCTGGCGTTGGCGATTGAGCGCTGAAGGGGTGGGCGCTTTTCTGAATTGAAACGGGGTCCTGTGGGAGCGGTGCTTGCCCGCGATAAGGCTGGACGCGGTTCACTTTAGATCGCTTCCAGCCTTATCGCGGGCAAGCACCGCTCCCACGGGAGACCGCGTTCCAACCTTTGAATTCGCGCCATCCTCCATGGCGCCCACCCACCACCCCACAATGGAATTCCATAAAGCTGTTTGTTGTCCCAAAACAGTGTTACAGGTTATGTCCTGGATGACTGTTCAGCACTAATGGGGAAAAATAATGACAACCACGCATTACACGGGTGAAGAACGCAGCAAAAGGATCTTTGCGATCGTGGGCGCCTCCTCAGGCAATCTGGTCGAATGGTTCGATTTCTACGTCTACGCTTTCTGCGCCATCTACTTCGCTCCGGCGTTCTTTCCTTCCGATGATCCCACCGTTCAGTTGCTCAATACCGCAGGCGTGTTTGCTGCCGGGTTCTTGATGCGGCCTATCGGTGGCTGGTTGTTTGGCCGGGTGGCTGACAAGCACGGCCGCAAGAACTCAATGATGATTGCCGTACTGATGATGTGCGGTGGCTCGTTGATGATCGCCTGTTTGCCGACCTACGCAACAATTGGCGTGTGGGCACCGGCTTTGCTGTTGCTGGCGCGACTGATTCAGGGCTTGTCGGTAGGGGGCGAGTACGGCACCACGGCGACTTACATGAGTGAAGTGGCGTTGCGCGGCCAGCGGGGCTTTTTCGCCTCGTTCCAGTACGTGACGTTGATCGGCGGGCAACTGCTGGCGGTGCTTACCGTCGTAATCATGCAACAGTTTCTCAGCACTGAAGAGCTGCGCGCCTACGGCTGGCGCATTCCGTTCGTGATCGGTGCGGTTGCAGCGGTGATCTCGTTGCTGTTGCGTCGCTCGCTCGAGGAAACCACCACTGCTGAAATGCGTCAGGACAAGGACGCCGGGAGCATCAGCGCGCTGTTTCGCGATCACAAGGCTGCGTTCATCACAGTATTGGGCTACACCGCAGGCGGCTCGCTGATTTTCTACACCTTTACCACGTACATGCAGAAGTACCTGGTGAACACGGGTGGCATGGATCCCAAGACCGCCAGTTACATCATGACCGGCGCTCTGTTCCTGTACATGTGCATGCAGCCGTTGTTCGGCATGCTGGCAGACAAGATCGGTCGCCGTAACTCCATGCTGTGGTTCGGCGCTCTGGGTACGCTTTGCACAGTGCCGATCCTGATGACATTGAAAACCACGACCAGCCCTTTCCTGGCCTTTCTGCTCATCACCTGTGCGTTGGCAATCGTGAGCTTTTACACCTCCATTAGCGGTCTGGTGAAAGCCGAAATGTTCCCTCCGCAAGTTCGTGCGCTGGGAGTCGGTCTGGCTTACGCAGTGGCTAACGCGGTGTTTGGTGGCTCCGCAGAATTTGTTGCACTGAGCCTGAAAAATCAGGGCATGGAGAACAATTTCTATTGGTACGTGACGATCATGATGGCCGTCGCGTTTCTGTTCAGCCTGCGCCTGCCCAAGCAACCGGCGTATCTGCACCACGATCACTGATAAATCACTTTCTCTGACTCAATAAAAAACCCACCGATGAGGTGGGTTTTTTTATGTGAGTCGCTTATCAGGACAATAGGTCAGAACAACTGAACTGTTGGCTTCTCTTTGTCGATCGGTTTGGCCTGTCCGGTTTGCTCATACCAACCACCGCCGAGGGCCTTGTACAGGTTGACCTCGCTGGTGAGTTGGGAGAGACGGTCGGTGATCAGCGATTGTTGTGCGCTGAACAGCGAGCGTTGAGCATCAAGGAACGTCAGGTTGCTGTCGATCCCGATCCGGTAGCGACGCTCGGCCAGGCGGTAGTAGTCCTGGTTGGCATTGACGAAATCACGCTGGGCTTGCAACTGCTCGTTGTAAGTCTTGCGCGAGGCCAGGCCGTCAGAGACTTCCTGAAAGGCGGTCTGAATCGCCTTCTCGTAGTTGGCGACGCTGATCTCTTTCTGGATTTTTGAATAATCCAGGCTGGCGCGCAGGCTACCGGCGTTGAAGATCGGAATGTTGATGCTTGGCTGGAACAACCAGGTACCCGAACCGCCTTTGAACAGGCCGGAAAGATCCGGGCTGATCGTACCGGCATTGGCTGTCAGGCTGATGCTCGGGAAAAACGCCGCACGTGCTGCGCCGATGTTGGCGTTGGCAGCTTGCAACGTATGCTCGGCTTGCAGAATGTCCGGACGACGCTGCAGCAGGTCAGAAGGCAGGCCCGCTGGCAAAGCGCTCAACAGGTCGGCACTCAAAGGCTGAGCGGGCGGCAGATTGTCCGGCAGGTTAGTACCCAGCAACAGGGTCAGGTTGTTCTGATCCTGAGCGACCTGACGCTGGTAACGCGCCAGAGCAACTTTGGCGCTTTCCACCGAGGTGCGTGCCTGGCTCAGATCCAGCGCCGAAGAGACGCCCACTTCGTTGCTACGGGAAGTCAGACGCAGACTTTCTTCGTAGGTCTTGAGTGTTTCTTCGGTCAGCTTGAGCAGTTCTTTATCGGCCTGCCAGGTCATATAGGCATTGGCGACGTTGGCCACCAGGCTGATCTGCGTGCTGCGACGTGCTTCTTCGCTGGAGAAGTAGGTCTGCAAGGCTTGCTCGCTCAAGCTGCGAACCCGGCCAAACAGATCCAGCTCGTAGGCACTGACGCCCAGCGTGGCCGAATACTGGCTGGTGATGCCAGATTGGCCCGTGGTGGACATATCGGCCGGAACCCGTTGACGGCTGCCGCTGCCATCGGCAGAAACAGCCGGGAACAGGTCCGCACGCTGGATGCGGTACTGGGCGCGGTAGGCGTCGATGTTCAGCGCCGCGACACGCAGGTCGCGGTTGTTGACCAGCGCCGTCTGGATCAGCTGTTGCAGGGCCGGGTCATGAAAAAACTGACGCCAGCCCTGTTCGGCTGCCGCGACGTTCGCCGCTTCAGTCGGCGAGTAAGCCGGACCTTGCGGGTATTGCGCCGCAACCGGAGCCGCAGGTTGCTTGTATTCAGGGATCAGCGAGCAACCACTGAGGATGACCGCAGTGACTGCCAGGGAGATCAGGGACTTGCTCATTGGCCAGCCTCATCATGTGAGATTTTTTTCTCGTGTTCCTTGTCGTACTTGCTCTTGAACATCGACGACACGGCAACGTAGAACATTGGGACCCAGAAAATTGCCAGGACGGTGGCGGTGATCATACCGCCGATTACGCCTGTACCGATTGCGTGCTGGCTACCCGAACCGGCACCGCTGGAGATCGCCAGCGGTACTACGCCGAGGATGAACGCCATGGAGGTCATGATGATCGGGCGCAGACGCATGCGGCAGGCTTCCATCGCCGCATCCACCAGACTCTTGCCCTGTTCATGCAACTCTTTGGCAAACTCGACAATCAGGATCGCATTCTTCGCCGCCAGACCGATGGTCGTCAACAAGCCAACCTGGAAGAACACGTCGTTGGACAGGCCTCTCAGACTGGTTGCCATAAGGGCACCAATGATACCCAGCGGTACAACGAGCATAACCGCAATCGGAATCGACCAGCTTTCATACAGTGCTGCCAGACAGAGGAACACGACCAGCATCGACAGGGCATACAGCGCAGGTGCCTGAGAGCCGGACAAACGTTCTTCGAAGGACAGACCGGTGAAGGCGTAACCGATACCTGCTGGCAGTTTCTTGGCAATGGCTTCGACTTCCGCCATGGCTTGACCCGAGCTGTAACCCGGAGCCGGTGTACCGAGAACTTCCATTGCTGCTACGCCGTTATAACGCGACAGTTTCGGCGAACCGTAAATCCACTCGCCTTTGGCAATGGCAGACAGCGGCACCATGGTTCCGGCGTCATTACGCACGTACCACTTGCCCAGATCTTCAGGGGTCATGCGGCTGGCCGCTTCACCCTGCACGTACACTTTCTTCACCCGACCACGGTCGATGAAGTCGTTGACGTAGCTGCCACCCAGTGCGATGGACAAGGTCTGGTTGATGTTCGACAAAGTAATGCCCAGAGCACTGGCTTTTTCGTCATCGACGGTGAGCTGATACTGCGGCTCATCGCCCAGGCCGTTAGGGCGTACGCCTGCAAGAATCTTGCTTTGCGCCGCCATGCCGAGGAACTGGTTGCGTGCCTCAAGCAGCTTGTCGTGGCCTACACCGCCCTGGTCCTGCAGGTAAACGTCGAAACCGGTTGCGTTACCCAGTTCGAGTACCGAAGGTGGAACTACGGCGTACACCATCGCATCCCGGAAGGAGAAGAAGTGTGCCTGAGCACGCTCGGCGATCTTGAACACGGTGTTTTCCGAGTCACGCTCGCCCCACGGCTTGAGCATGACGAACGCAAGGCCCGAGCTCTGACCACGACCGGCGAAGTTGAAGCCGTTGACGCTGAACACCGAGTTCACGCCTTTGCCTTCACCATTCTCTTTGTCGAGCAGGAAGGTACGCATCTCATCGATGACTTTCTGCGTACGCTCTGCGGACGAGCCTGCCGGGGTCTGAACCTGAGCGAAAATCACGCCCTGGTCTTCTTCCGGCAGGAACGCGCTCGGGATGCGAGTGAACAGGAAGATCATGCCCGCAACGATGAGCAGATAGACGCCGAACGCTGGCAGCTTGTGAGTCACCATACGCTTCACGCCGCGCTCATAGCTGTTTACGCCCCGATCAAATGTGCGGTTGAACCAGCCGAAGAAGCCTTTTTTCGGTTGGCCGTGTTTTTCCGGATCAATCGGCTTGAGCATGGTGGCGCACAGCGCCGGGGTGAAGATCAATGCAACCAGAACCGACAGGGCCATCGCCGAAACAATGGTGATCGAGAACTGTTTATAAATAACCCCTGTAGACCCCCCGAAGAACGCCATTGGCAGCAGTACCGCCGAGAGCACCATGGCGATACCCACCAGTGCGCCCTGGATCTGCCCCATGGATTTCTTGGTCGCCTCTTTGGGCGACAAGTGCTCTTCGGCCATGACCCTCTCGACGTTTTCCACCACCACGATGGCGTCGTCCACCAGAAGTCCGATGGCCAGAATCATCCCGAACATGGTCAGGGTGTTAATCGTGAATCCGAACGCCGCAAGGATGCCGAACGTACCCAGCAGTACCACCGGAACCGTCATCGTCGTAATGACGGTGGCGCGGAAGTTTTGCAGGAACAGGTACATCACCAGGAACACCAGCACGATCGCTTCGATCAGGGTGTCAACTACGCCCGAAATCGATTCGGTCACGGTTGGGGTGGTGTCGTACGGGTAAACCACTTTCATACCAGGCGGAAAGAAAGGTTCCAGGTTTGCGACGGTGGCGCGAATTGCCTTGGCGGTGTCCAGAGCGTTGGCGCCGGAGGCCAGTTTGATCGCCATACCGGAAGCAGGGTTGCCGTTGAACTGGGCATCAATGCTGTAGTTCTGGCCACCCAGCTCAATACGAGCCACGTCACGCAGACGTACTTGCGAACCGTCGGTGTTGACCTTGAGCAGAATGTTGCCGAATTGCTCAGGGGTTTGCAGACGCGTCTTGCCAATAATCGTAGCGTTCAGCTGAGTTCCGGGCAGGGCAGGCAGACCGCCCAGTTGGCCGGTGGCGATCTGTACGTTCTGTGCAGAAATCGCAGTGCTCACATCAACCGGTGTCATCTGGAAATTGTTGAGCTTGGCGGGGTCCAGCCAGATACGCATGGCGTACTGTGAACCGAACACCTGGAAGTCGCCCACACCGGAGGTCCGGGAAATCGGGTCCTGGATGTTGGAAACGATGTAGTTGGACAAGTCTTCCCGGGTCAGACCGCTGCCATCTTCGGCGACCAGGCCGATAACCAGCAGGAAGTTTTTAACCGACTTGGTAACGCGCAGGCCCTGTTGCTGTACTTCTTGCGGCAGCAGCGGGGTGGCGAGGTTGAGCTTGTTCTGGACCTGAACCTGAGCGGTATCCGGGTTGGTACCCTGATTGAAGGTCACAGTGATGGTCATGCTGCCGTCGGAGTTACTGTCCGAGGAAACATAACGCAGGTTATCAATACCGTTGAGCTGTTGCTCAATGATCTGAACCACGGTGTCTTGCACAGTCTGCGCCGAAGCACCTGGGTAGGTAACCTGGATATCAATAGCTGTAGGGGCAATGGCCGGGTACTGGTTGATCGGTAGTTTCAGGATCGAAAGCGTACCCACCAACATGATCACCAGGGCTAATACCCAGGCGAAAATGGGGCGGTCGATAAAGAATTTAGACATCGGTTACTCACCTTTGCCAGTGGCGGCAGGGGCGGACTCAGCGGACTGGGCTGGCGTGAGGTTGGTCGCTTCCTTGACCGTCACTTGCGCGCCTGGCTTGACGAATTGCAGACCTTCAGTGATGACGCGATCACCCGGTTCCAGACCTTTTTCGATCAACCAGTAAGCGCCTGAAGTACGGTTGGCGATGAGTTCACGCTGCTCAACCTTGTTGTCTTTGTTGACCACCAGGGCAGATGGCTTGCCGCGCATGTCACGGGTCACGCCTTGCTGTGGAGCAAGGATGGCTTCGCTTTTCATGCCCGCCTGCAACTGAGCGTGAACAAACATGCCCGGCAACAGGGTGTGATCAGGGTTAGGGAACACCGCACGCAGGGTCACGGAGCCAGTCGCCTGGTCTACCGACACTTCGGAGAACTCCAGTTTGCCCGGCTTGCTGTATTCGCTTCCGTCTTCAAGGGTCAGCTTGACCGTTGCAGCGTTGTCACCGGCCTTCTGCAGCTTGCCGGACTCCAGGTCGCGACGCAGCTTGAGCATCTCGGTGGAAGACTGGGTCACGTCTACATAGATCGGGTCCAACTGCTGGATCGTCGCCATGGCGTTGGTCTGACCGCTGGTAACCAGTGCGCCCTCAGTTACATCGGAACGCCCGATACGGCCGGAAATAGGGGCCATTACCTTGGTGTAACGCAGGTTGATCTGAGCGGTTTGCAACGTGGCCTGCGCTTCCTGGCTGGAGGACAGCGCAGTGTCGTATTCCTGACGGCTTACGGCTTGCTCGTTGACCAGTTGCTTGTAGCGATCAGCAAGAGACTTGGCCGATTGCAATGTCGCCTTGGCGCTGTTGGCCGTGGCTTCGTACAGCGCTGGATCAATCTGATACAGCTGCTGGCCGGCTTTCACGTCGGCGCCTTCTGTAAACAGGCGCTTGAGGATGATGCCGTTGACCTGTGGCCGTACTTCGGCGATGCGATAGGCCGTGGTGCGCCCCGGCAGTTCCGATGTCAGGGTGTAGGGTTGAGCTTTGATGGTAACGACGCCGACCTGAGGAGGTGCAGCTGCAGGAGCTGCGGCTTCTTCCTTTTTACTGCATCCACTGAGCAGTGTTGCCAGGGCGACGGCAGTGACCAGTACGGTAACAGCTGGCTTGAATTGCATGAAGATCCTCGGGTCAGGAGCCTGGGTGCTCAAGAAAAGTGAAAGGGTGTGAAAAATTCTGGCTGGATAAGTAGTAGGCTAATGAATATACTTACATTCACGGTTGTTTGTAAATACCCAGTTCTGCGTCTGTAAGCCGCGCCTGCTGGGGATTGCAGGTTCGGGACAAGGCAATACAAATGCCGCCCGGTTTTGCTTCAGAGCCACATGATTCGTGGCGTGCGGCATTTTCAATGAGGTTTTACTGCCATGGTCCGTCGTACCAAAGAGGAAGCTCAGGTTACTCGTAGTCAAATTCTCGAGGCCGCTGAGAAAGCGTTCTATGAGAGAGGCGTTGCGCGTACGACTCTGGCGGATATCGCATCCTTGGCGGGCGTGACCCGCGGCGCAATTTACTGGCACTTCAGTAACAAGGCGGATCTGGTGCAGGCGATGCTCGACAGCATCCAGGAACCACTGGAAGAGATGGCCCTTGCAAGCGAAAGCGAGGACGAGGCCGATCCGTTGGGTTGTATGAAAAAACTGCTGATTCATTTGTTTCATGAAATTACACAGGACCCGAAAACGCGGCGCATTAATGAGATTCTGTTTCATAAATGCGAATTCACCGATGAAATGTGCGACTTTCGCCAGCAGCGTCAGGTCAACGCACTGGAGTGCAATGACCGGATCGGCCTGGCGTTGAGCAACGCCGTCCGTAAAGGGCAACTGCCTGCAGATCTGGACACCGTCCGTGCGTCCATCGCCCTTCATGCCTATATCGACGGCATGCTCGGCCAGTGGCTGCTGGTCCCTGACAGCTATTCCCTCAGCGACAGGGCCGAGAAATGGGTAGATGCCGGTCTGGACATGCTGCGCCTTAGCCCTGCACTACGCACCTGAAACTTCTGTCAGATTCCCGCCCAGCGGCTGTATCTTCAGTGAAGCAGGCCGTGACTGCCCAGTCATTTTACCCAATGCTTACAAATTGGCGTAATGCCACTATCGCTTTTGGGCATTAAAAGCGTGCGGCAGAGGCTAAATTTGTAGGATTTGAGTAGGACGCTTCTTGAAGTGTGTAGCTGATTTCCCAAATTGATTTCCCCGTATTGTTCCTCCTTGAAACTCCCTTCACTCTTGCGTCGCATTCTTGTTTATGGAAGACCGGGAGAATAAAAACGTGTTGCAAACCGTATCTGAAGCACAAGGGATTCTCGGAAGGCTCAAGTACCAGGCGGACCAGTTTCTGAGCGACGCTGCACAATGCAGACCAGCCGCCCGACTCGGGCTCATGACCACGTTGTATTTCAAGCAAGGCCACACGCCGAAGACCCGGCAACGGGTCGAAGAATGTTTCACGCATTTTTACGATACGTTTCGGTCCGTACTTGATTGGCAGTCCTACCAGCGGCTTCGAAAACTGTCGCCCAGCAGTTTCTCCATTTGTCGGAGGCAGGTGCTCGATAGCTCGCCGGACGAGCCGCTGCTGTGGTCGATTTCCAGCGCCAGACCGGTGGAGGCTGCCACTCACTGCATGTCGGTGATGGCGCCGCCCGAGAGTCAGGCGGCGACCGATCATTCTTGCCTGAAAATGCTGCTGCCGTGGTCCTTATTGATGGACCGGGACGGTGCCAGGGTTTATGAGGGCTGGGTCAAATACCTGTGCAATCAGATCGAGGCCGAGCATGGTTACGGCGGGCTGGTGTGTGTTCTGCCCGGTGATGGTCTCAGGTACCTGCCATTGGAATACCGGTTGGCGCAGGACTACATCGGCCTGATGGTCGACGCCGGGCCGCACATGGAAAGCCTGCGCTTGCTGGATCGTATCAAGGGCGTCAGTTGGTACAGCATTCTGGGAAACCGTTTTGTTAGTCAGTTGGGAGGTAGCGACCGGTTGCGCAGGGTACTCAGTGCTCACAGTGATGTCGTTTTTCAAACCTATGAAAGCGGCCTGATGATTCGCGCCGGTGTTCTACCGGCGTTGGGTGGCAAGGGCGAGGGCCCTTCGAATGCCTACATGGCGGTCAATAAAGTGCTCAAGCCAATCCGGGTGCAGGACACAGGTTGCCTTCATCCATGCCCGGGTCGCGGCATCGGTTTTACCGAGCAATCTACCGCGCAGTGGTATGCACGCTTCGACGAAAAACCCATGGCCTCGGTGCGCGCAGGTCAGCCTTGCCCGCAGACCGGGCACTGGTTCAGCAGCGCCATGGCGCGCTCCCGGCGTTTTTTCAACAAAGGTGACGTCATGCCTGCTTTCGAGCACCTTAAAGCCGAACGGACGCAGTGGTTCTGGACTGATGTCAGCGGCTAGCGAGATGGCGCTGACGACCCCTTTCTCATGAATGATTCTGCATTAGCAGGCGCTTGACTAAGCTTTGCGCAGACCTATAAAAAGAAGGGGCCAGTCATGCAGTTTTCGCCACGCGGTATCGGTGTTGTCCTGGGGTTTCTATGTTCTGCCTGGCTTGGTCAGGCAGGGGCTGGCGTCGAAAGCCCTGAGCAGGGGCCAGCTGCCAGAGCGCTGCTGGAGAAGGCTGTGACACGCTATCAGGAGGCCGGTGACAAGGCGTTTGCCGAATTCAGTCGGCAGGGCGAGTTTGTTGATGGCGAGCGCTATGTGTTCGTCGTCGACACCCACGGCGTCATGCTTGCCAGCGGTGGGCCTTCAGTGGTTCTGATTGGCCGTGATGTCTCCCAGGTGCTTGAGCCCGATCTGCAAAAAGCATTCAAGGATGTGTTGCACACCCCTGAGAGCAAAGGTATCCAGCAAGCCGAGTATCGTTGGCAAAACTGGGCTGACGGCAAGGTTGAGCGCAAGAGGGTTTACTTCCAGCGGATTGGCGAGCGCATCCTTGCGGTGGGTTATTACGTGCCTCGAGCATCGCCTGAACAAGCCAGAGCGTTGCTGGATAAGGCGGTGAGCGAACTCGGTCGTGACCAGAAGGGCACTCTCACCGCAATCAACAGCCTGCGAGGAGGATTTCTGCAGGATGACCTGTACGTGTTTGTCGTCGATCTGCACAGCAGGCGTTATGTGGCGCATGGCACCAATCTGCGGCTGATCAATACCGACTTTCGCAAGGTAAAAGACCCTGAGGGCAAACCCGTTGGCGAACCGATGCTCGCGCTGCTTGAAAAGCAGGACGCCGCCGAATACGAATACCGCTGGCGAAACCCGGTAACCGGCAAGGTGGAAAACAAGCATGCGTATGCGCGCAGGGTTGGGGATTACCTGGTGGCGGTGGGGTATTACAGCCAATAAGCAGTAGCTTTCACACACTCTGTGTGGGAGCGAATTCAATTGCGAAGGTGATCTGTCAGAACAGGATTTTTAACCCTTTCGCGAATGAATTTGCTCCTATCAAACATCACTCCAATAATGGATTTGAAACGCGGACCTTGTAGGAGCTAACTTGTTGGCGAAGCGGAATTTCTGACGATGCGGGTCCGACGTCTCGCCAACAAGTTGGCTCCTACAGGTCACCCGTTTGCTGCGCGACAGCGCGGTGTCAGGGACACCGGGGCGACTCCCACAGAAAAACATCTCAGGTTAAGTGATTTGATGTTCTTGGCTCAGCTCTCCTTGTGTTCCCTCCCTCGCAACAGGTTATCCGGCATTGCCAGTGCGGCAGCCAGGCCCAGCAGTGAGATTGCAGCGCTGACGGTCATCAGGTGGCGGAATGTTATCGACAGTTGATCGCGCAGGATTTGCAGAGTCGGGCCGCTGGCGGCGTTGAGACTGTCCATCAGCACATTGCCGGATGCGCCTTCACCACCGATTGCGCCAGCACCAGCCAGCCCGGTACCACCAAATTCGGTGCCTTGCAGCATCGCCAGCAACAGTGCCGACATCAGCGCTACACCTACCGCGCCACCCAGAGAGCGGAACAGGTTAGTGGTGCTGGTTGCCACGCCCATATCGTGCTTCGCTACCGAGTTTTGCGTCCCCACCAGTGACGTCGGGAACTGCATACCGCTGGCGATACCCGTCAGCACCATGAACAGACTGGTCAGCAGCAACGATTGCGGGTCGGTAAACGCCATGCCGAGAATCGCCATCGGCATCAACATCGCGCCGGTGAGGATCATGGGCTTGTAGCGCCCGGTCAACGAAGTCCGACGGCCTGCAAAGAAAGCGCCCATGGGCATGCCAATCGCCAGTGGTAAAAGGTGCAGCGCGGCGCTGTCGGCACCGCCGCCGGTGACCGTCTGATAACGCAGCGGCACCAGCACGATCAGCGAAATCGCCTGGAAGCTGGTGAAGAAAATCGTGCACCAGCAGAGCACTGCGCTGCGGTTGGCGAACAGATGCATCGGCAGCAACGGTTCGACTGCACGGCGCTCGTACCAGGCGAAACAGATCAGCGCCAGCAATGCGACACCCAGCAGTGTCAGCACCTGTTGATCCCGCCAACTGTGGCCCTGGCCTATTTCAGTGATACCCAGCAACAGCGCAGTCAGGCCGACGATCATCAGCACCGTGCCCAGGTAATCGATGATGGGTTTGCGTTGCGGGACAGGCAGGCCAAGCAAGGTGCGTTTGGCAAACCACCAGGCGATCAAGCCCATTGGCAGATTGATCAGGAACACCCAGCGCCAGGACAGATACTGGGTCATGACCCCACCCAGTACCGGTCCGGCCACACTGGCCAGCGCATACATGCCACTGAAATAGCCCTGATAGCGGCCTCGCTCCCGGGGCGGTACCAGGTCACCAATGATCGCCTGACTGACTGAAACCATGCCGCCTGCACCAATGCCCTGAATGACCCGCGCAAGCACCAGTTGCTCCATGCTTTGCGCCATGCCGCAGAACAACGATGCCAAGGTGAAAAGCCCCAGCCCGAAGAGCATCAATTTGCGTCGGCCATACAAGTCGCCCAGCTTGCCGTAGATCGGCACGGCCACGGTAAGGGCCACCATGTAAGCGGAAATCACCCAAGCCAACAGGTCGAAATCATTGAACTGGGTTGAAATGGCAGGAATCGAGACGGCAACAATCGTCTGATCCAGAGCGCTGAGGAATACGGCCATCATCAATGCGTATAGAACGCTACGGATTGAAGGCGTGGTGTGGGGAAGACTGGTCAAGGCAAAACCTGATCGACAGTAATATCCGCCGAATGCCGACGGGGAGTGCAATCAGTCTAAGCCGATAGCTCCCTAATCGATAGCTGCCTTATGCATTTTTGGTGACTTAAACGCTTCAGCGTTACCTCATCGCAATGCGCTGAATGTTGCAGTGCTGGGGACGCAATGACCGAAGCTGCAAGTCGCGACTTGTGGCGCCTGACGAGCCAGTTCGTTGCGATAGACACCCGCTGCATACACCGCGATGACGGCACTGATACTCAAGACGGTGACGCATTTTTTTATTTTTATGTTCATGTCGCTTTCCTCGTTCCAACTACTTGGCAGTTCAGGAAGGATTAAAGCGAGTGTAGGGCAGGGGCGCTGGAGTCGTAGGACAGAATTGATCTATTGGATATGGCGTATTGCCTTAAAAGTTATAGCATCTTTAACCATCAACCACTTTCCCCTGTAGGAGTCGGTCCCGGTGTCTCTTACCCCTCGCTGTCGCTAAGCAAATGGATGACCCTGTAGGAGCCAACTTGTTGCCGAGACGTCGGGCCTGCATCGTGAGAAATGCCGTTTCGCCAACAAGTTGGCTCCTACAGGGTCTGCGTTTCAAATCCATTATTGAAGTGATGTTTGATGGGCGCGCACGAGTGTGTAGCGAGCAGCACTAAACAGTCGCCCGCAACCGCGCCAGATCCCGAAGCGGCGGGGCGCCGAACAGGCGGCTGTATTCACGGCTGAATTGCGAAGGGCTTTCGTAGCCTACCTTGTAACCCGCCGCCGACGCGTCGAGCCCATCGGCCAGCATCAAGCGTCGTGCCTCCTGAAGCCGCAACTGCTTCTGGTACTGCAACGGACTCATTGCCGTTACGGCCTTGAAGCGATGGTGCAGGGTTGAAACGCTGAGGTTCACCTCCCTGGCCAGTTCTTCAATGCGCAAGGGCTCGGTGAAATTCTGGTTGAGCCACCGAATCGCCTGGGTCACGCGATGAGTCTGGCAGCTGGTGATGGCGATTTCGTAAAGGCGGTGACCCTGGGGGCTGCGCAAAAGGCGATAAAGGATTTCGCGTTTGATCAGCGGCGCAAGCATCGCGATGTCTTTCGGGCTGTCGAGCAAACGTGACAGACGTAGCACTGCATCCAACAGTTGGGTGTCGATTCTTTCTATATAAAGGCCGCGTCCGCTAGGTCGGGTCGGAACACTCATCGGCCCGGCTTCTGCGATCAGCGCATTGATATCCGCGGGGTCGATGTCCAGTCGCAAGGCCAGATTCGGATTTTCTGGCGTCGCGTGAAGGATTCTGCCGCTCAGTGGCAACGCCACGGACAGCACCAAATAATTCAGGGGATCGTACGTGTAGGTCTCATCGCCGAGGCGCACTTCCTTGCTGCCGTGGGCGAACAGGCACAGTGCGGGCTGGACCAGGCTGGGCAGCGATTGCGCCGGGCTTTCATAGCGCACCATGTGCAGCGGCGAAATAGCCGTCTGGAACGAGCCTTCGGTAGGGGCGAACCGGCGAACCAGATCAGCCAGCTCGATTCGCTGCTTCTCCAGGTCCTCGCTGAGCGGTTCTTTGAGTGGCTGGAGTGGCTGCATGGGCGAGTCCTTTAATCCTTTATTGATGTGCCCAGCTTATTTTTGTGCAAGCCAAAGCACTACCCGATTCCTGCGAGATGATTGCCTGATCCTGCCAGGGTGCGTATTCCGGGCTGCTAAAGCGGATCCAGGATTGCCTGGTGCTGCGTGGGAATTCTCTTTGCTGATCATCTTGCTTCTGAGGGGTTTTTCACAGCGCTGCAGGATCAGGCAAGAAGCCAACAGTAACTGACTAACGACCATTGCGCTAAGCCTCTAATCTCGGTTCCTGTCGCCGCACCCCTGATAATCATCCTGCAGACAAAGGAGCCATGACCATGCCTCAGTCATCACCCGTGAGCCATCTGGTTTTCGCCCTCGCCAGGACTGGTCAGAGCGAACAACTGGGCGAGCGCCTGCGCTGCCTGATCGAGCCTTCACGCATGGCCGACGGTTGCTTGAGCTTCGCGTTAAAGAACTCGCTGAAGGACCCTGATCTGTGGCTGATTTCCGGTTACTGGACCAGTGAAGATGCAATGAACCGCTGGCTGACCACCCCCGAGTTGCAAGTGTTCTCCGACGTTATGCAGACCTATATGGTCAGCAGCCTGGATTTCCATACTTTCGCTACGCAGGCTGAAGCCGAACAGCTGATGCAAGCGGTTTGAGCGCCGTCGGTTTAGAATCCCCTGCTTTAAGTCACAGGCAGGATCTGCACCCATGGCACGTAAAGAGCTCAATGGCTTCGAAGCTGTTTCCGCGGTTGTTCCGGGCGAGGGTGGCTACAGCGCCGCCATTGCAGTAAAAGGCCTGGGGGCAGGCGGTGCACCGGTATTCAACCGGGTGCTGCCAGAGCAGAAATTCAAGACCGCCCATGAAGCCGACGTCGCAGCCAGTGCCGAGCTGAACCGCCTGATCGACATCGATAATGAGGGCGGCCTTTCATTTCAGGCTCACTGATCAGGCTTTGGGACGGTGCATCTTGAACAGCGCTTCAGGGCCTAGCTGGAAGTAATCCGCCGGGCCGCCGCCACGCAGAATCGGTTCGCCCGCTGCGGTGTCGTAAATCCCGTCCTTCAGCAGCGATTTAGCGATATGCACCGCTACTACCTCGCCAAGAATCAACCAGCTGGGCACGACTTCCTTGTCGGCACGCTGTAACTGGATGATCTGGGTCACCTTGCATTCGAACGAAACTGGCGTCTCCTTCACGCGCGGCACCGCCACGATTTGCGAGGCCAGTGGCGTCAGGTTCGCCAGTTCGAATTCGCTGACATCCGCAGCAACCGGCGCGCAGCTCTGATTCATGGCTTCGGCCAGCGAACGCGTGGCCAGATTCCAGACAAACTCGCCGGTCTGCTCGATGTTATTAAGGCTGTCTTTGCGGCCAACGCTGCAAAAGCCAATGATCGGGGGGATGTAGTTGAAGGCGTTGAAAAAGCTGTACGGCGCGAGGTTCAGCTTGCCGTCAGCATCCTGCGAAGAAATCCAGCCGATAGGGCGGGGGCCCACGATGGCGTTGAACGGGTCGTGAGGCAGGCCGTGGCCGAGAGAAGGTTCGTAAGAGTAGATATCGTCTGACATGGGCTAATCCTGTTGGCCTGCGCGGCGCATGAAAAGATGCGTCTATAGTGCCTGACAATTTATAGCGCCTGACAGTTTCGCGTGGTTCAAAAACGATTAAGCCCGGCACTGGGCCGGGCTAAAGGGAACACGTCGAGCTGTTACACCCGACGGTTTGCACCTACGCGGTCTGCGCCATCAGCGGCCAGACGATTAGCACCCACATGGTCAGCGCCGTCGGAGGTCAGACGATTTGCGCCAACACGGTCAGCACCGTCTTCAGCCAGACGATTAGCACCTACATGGTCAGCGCCATCAGCGGCTTGACGATTAGGACCTACGCGATCAGCACCGTCTTCAGCCAAACGATCTGCGCCAATCTGGTCAGTGTTGACGGCGGCCTGACGGATGCTGCCAACGTTAGTGTGTACGGAACCGCCTTCAGCAACTGTCAGCGTCGAAGACTGCTCGATTGCATTAGTGTGATCGTTGCCTGGCAGGCTAGGCATTTGTGGTGAAGCGAAAGCGCTCGAAGCCAGAACAGAGAAGGCAAGACCAAAAATCAGTTTGTTGGTTTTCATGATTGTTACTCCAGTAATCGAATGGGTTGTCAGTTCGGTATGGAGTGAATGCTACGCGCCTGAAATTTATTCAGAAGTGAATAGCAGTGCTAACGACCATCGCTATAAATGATAGTAGGCGGGAGAGCGCGATTTTCGGGCTTTGCAGGTCTGCTTGCCTCAGGATGGTGCAATTCTCTGAAAAACTTTGTAATAAACCCACTTGACAAAATAATATCGTCATTATTATTGCTATTTTTGCGGGGTTTTTAACCAGGAATTGCACTGATATCGTCAGTGTTAGTTGCGAGTCGCTCTCATTAAAAAGGGCAGACACACTGAGTGTGACTGCCCTTCATCATTACCGCTGATATGAATCTCAGTCAGTTTCAATCCGCGAGTGCTTGCGGGTGTCCTTCATGAACACATAAACCAGCAGCGAACAGGCGATACAGGCGGTGACGTACCAGTAGTAACCGGTCTCCATACCAATACTCTTGAACCACAGCGCGATGTATTCAGCGGTGCCGCCAAAGATCGAGACGGTCAGTGCGTAGGGCAAACCTACACCCAAGGCGCGAATCTCGGTCGGGAACAGCTCGGCTTTTACCACTGCGTTGATCGAGGTGTAGCCACTGACGATGATCAGCGCCGCCATGATCAGGAAGAACGCACCCCACCAGGACTGGATCGTGTGCAAGGTGGTCAGGATCGGCACGGTACACAATGTACCCATCACACCGAAGGCAATCAGGATTGGCCGACGACCGATCTTGTCTGATAGCGCGCCAACCAGTGGCTGAATCACCATGAACAGAAACAGCGTGGCAGCCGAGATGGTGGTGGAGTCGCTGATGCTCATGCCGACCGTGTTCACCAGATACTTCTGCATGTACGTGGTGTAGGTATAGAAAGCCAGTGTGCCGCCCATGGTCAGGCCGACCACGGTCATCAGCTCCTTGGGGTGGCGCATCAAGGTGCGCATCAGGCTTTCTTTTGGCTTTTCCTTCTTGGCGCGGGTGAACGATTCAGTCTCTTCCATGCCACGACGCAGGAACAGCGCGACCACCGCACAGAGTGCACCGATCACGAATGGCACGCGCCAGCCCCACGAGTACAGTTGCTCGGTGGTCAGCGTCTGTTGCAGCACGATCAGCACGGCAAGCGCGATGAGCTGGCCGGAAATCAACGTCACATACTGAAAGCTGGAGAAGAAGCCACGGCGTTCCTTGGTTGCCATTTCACTGAGGTAGGTCGCCGAAGTGCCGTACTCGCCACCCACAGAAAGACCCTGCAGCAAGCGGGCAAATACCAGAAGGATCGGAGCGCCGACGCCGATGACTTCATAGCCCGGAGTCAATGCGATGATCAGGGAGCCAAAACACATCAGCAACACCGAAGCCATCAGCGCTGCCTTACGGCCCTTACGGTCGGCGTACAGACCCATCAGCCAGCCGCCAATCGGGCGCATCAGGAAGCCTACGGCGAAGATGGCAGCGGTGTTGAGCAGTTGTGCGGTGGTGTCGCCCTTGGGGAAAAAGGACTTGGCGAAGTACAGGGAGAAAGCAGCGTAGACGTACCAGTCATACCACTCGACCATGTTGCCGACCGAGCCGCTGAAAATGGATTTGAGACGGGTTGAGGTGGTTTTTTCGGCCGCTGGAGCGTTGGCCGACCCTTTGGAAGCAGAGTTGGGAATGTCCATCATATTCCTTGTTATTCATTGTTTTTGGAATGGCACGTCAATGCGGGCCTTGATATGGCTATAGCAGGAGCTGTGCCATATGAGGAAAGGCCGGTTTAGAGAGGGTGAGATATGAGCGATGAGCGGAAATCCGCTTATTGATGGTGTTGGGGTAGGCGGAAAATTGCCGATGATTTCATCGCTAGCGCAAATCTCTGTAGGAGCTGCCGAAGGCTGCGATGACGGTGTGTCAGGAAAAATACTTCGCAGCCTTCGGCAGCTCCTACAGGGACGGTGTTTTCAGATCGATCAGGAATGCCCTGGCGGTGGATCTACTCGACAAACATCTCCCGCAACAGTCCATGCCGCTGCATCTTCTCATTCAAGGTCCGGCGTGGCAGTTGCAGTTCTTCGAGCACGGCTTTTATATCCCCTTTGTGACGGGCCAGCGCGGCACGCAGGCATTGCGCTTCAAAGGCTTCCTGTTGAGCCGCGAGGGATTGTCCCGGATCGGTCTGCACTGTTGGCGACGACGTCAGGCCGAGAATCTGCCGTTCGGCTGCGTTGGCCAGCTCGCGAACGTTGCCGGGCCAGTCATGACTCAGCAACTGGCCCAACTGTGCGCCACTGAGCTCAGGGGCAGTGCGGCCCAGACGTTGCGCAGCCGCACTGGCGAAATGCGCGAACAACAGGGGAATGTCTTCACGACGCTCGCGCAGTGGCGGCAGGCGCAACTCGGCCACCGTCAGCCGATAAGCCAGGTCTTCGCGAAAGCGTCCGGCACGGGCTTCTTCCAGCAAGTCGGGTTTAGTGGCCGCGACGATGCGCAGATCTACGTCAATCGCCTTGTTCGAACCCAACCGCTCAAGTTTCTTGTCCTGCAGCACTCGGAGCAATTTGACCTGTTGAGCCAGCGGCATGCTCTCGATTTCGTCCAGAAACAGCGTGCCGCCATCCGCGTACTCAAGCTTGCCGATGCGTTTGCCCTGGGCTCCGGTAAACGCGCCGCTCTCGTGGCCGAACAGTTCGGCTTCAAATAACTGCTCCGGAATCGCTGCACAGTTGAGTGCTACAAACGGCTTGTGGGCCCGAGGGCCAAAGTCATGCAGGCAGCGCGCGACCATTTCCTTGCCGCTGCCGGTTTCACCGCGAATGACCACGTTGACCGGCAGTTGCGACAAGTCCAGCACCTGACGCCGCAAGGTTTGCAGGCCGGGGGAAACGCCCAGCAGCGTGGTCTCCAGTTGAGTCCGGGTGTCAGCCTGTTCGTGCAGGCGGCGGTTTTCCAGAATCAGCTCGCGTTTTTCCAGCGCGCGGCGCAGATTGCGCAGCAGTACTTCGGGGCTGAAGGGTTTTTCGAGAAAGTCATAGGCACCTTCGCGCATGGCATCCACCGCCATAGGCACATCGCCGTGGCCGGTCAGCAGAATCACCGGCAGGTCGGCATCGATTGCCTGCAAACGGCTCAACAGCTCCATACCGTTGATGCCCGGCATACGCACATCGCTGAGAATCACGCCGGGGAAATGCTCGGGCAAATTCGCCAGGCAGTCTTCGGCGCGGCTATAGACCTGAACATTGAAACTGGACAGGCTCAGCCATTGCTCCACGGCTTCGCGAATCGGGGCTTCGTCGTCGACCACAATCACTGAGTTCAACATGCGGGATCAGGCTCCAGATAGTCATTGGGCAGGCTGAACCAGAACCGCGCGCCATCGTTCTGATTTTCGGCGCTCAACCGTCCACCCAATTCGTGGACGATGGCATAGGACACGGCAAGCCCCAATCCCAAACCATCGCCAACAGGCTTGGTGGTGAAAAATGGATCGAAAATGTTTGCCAGATGCTCCTCGGCAATACCGCCGCCGCTGTCCGTCACGCTGATAAGCCAGCGCGTCTGCTCTGAATGAATACGGATTTCGAGGCGTTTGACGGGCTTGTCACGGATGGCGTCCAACGCGTTGCGCAGTAGGTTGATCAGCACCTGCTCAAGCCGAATGGCATCGCCGCGCACCCAGGCCGGTCTGGTCAGGTTCAGGACGCGATCAACATGCTCGTCGCGCAGTCGCGAGTCCAGCAGCAACAAAGCCTGATCAACCACCGCCGCCAGATCCAGTCGTTCTCGCAAACCTCCCGGGCTTTTGCGGGCGAAGGTTTTCAAGTGGCCGGTCAGTGCCTTCATCCGTATCAACTGTTGATCAAGAGGCTCCAGCGCTTTGTAAGCATCGTCAATTCGCCCGTGATCCAGCAGCAGGCGCAGGGTAGCCAATTGCATGCTTTGTGCAGTGAGGGGCTGATTGATTTCGTGGGCCAATGCCGCAGACATTTGCCCCAGCGCGGCAAGCTTGGTCGATTGCACCAGACCTTCCTGCGCAGTGCGCAGATCCCGGGTGCGCTCCTGTACCTGACGTTCCAGTTCGTCACGGCTGTTTTCACGCAGGCGCGCCAGACGCCAGCGTTGATAGAGAAACAACCCGAGAAACACCAGCGTCAGCCAGGTGCCCGCGGCGGCCAGCGCTGCGTTTCGTGCGTCCTCGGTGGCCAGTTGCGGTTTGCGCAACAGGTGCAGGGTCCAGTCTTCGGCGGTTAATGGCATGGACTGCCACAGGTAATCAGCCTCGCCCTCCGGACCCTGCACGCGAGTCAGGTGGCTTTGCTTGTTGAATTCGCGCAGCTCAGTACGTTGCAGTGGCGACAGCGGTTGTTTGTCGTATTGGCGAGTCGCGGACAGCTCGGCGCGATCTTGCGCGGCGATGGGCAGCAGTTCGCGATAACGCCAGTGCGGCTGGCTGGCGATAAAGACGATGCCCTTGGCGTCGCTGACCAGCAACAGGTCGTCGCCCTTGGCCCATTCGTGCTCAAGGTCGGGAAACTCCAGCTTCACCACCATCGCACCCATGAACTCCCCCGCATCGCCTGTCACCGCGTGGGACAGGAAATAACCGGGAATGCCGCTGGTCACCCCCACCGCGTAAAAGCGTCCAACGCCTGTGGCTTTGGTTTGCTGGAAATACGGGCGAAAGGCGTAGTTGTGGCCGACGTAACTGGTGGGCAGCCGCCAGTTGCTGGCGCCGATGGCCAGGCCATTGCGGTCCATCAATTCCAGGGTCGAAGATTGTGCCGCGCCGTTGATCTTCTCCAGTTTGCGGTTCAGGGCATCCTGGGAAACGGCAGTGATCGGGCCATTCAAGGCGGCGCGCAGTTCCGGGTCGAGAGCGAGAACCGCAGGCAATGCCCGGTAGCGCTCAATCAGGGTATGCAGGGTGTTGGCGTAAAGTGAAAGCTGATCCTGTGCCCGCGCAGCGTCTTGCTCTACGCCGTGACGCTGCGCCTGACGCATGGCCAAACCCGCCGACACAGCAGCGCCCGCCAGGATCAGCAGGACATACAGGGTTATGCGCAGGGATCGGGAAGTGGAGGGCATGAGCGGGGCAGCCAGGATTTGCGCATTAGCTGGTTTGGAATGCTAACTCCTGTGGGAGCGAGGCTTGCCCGCGATGAGGCTGGACGCGATATACCTGATATCTGCGGCGTCTTTATCGCGGGCGAGCCTCGCTCCCACAAGGGGAAGGCTCTGGTCATTACAACAAATTAAAGCTCGTCTCTTTAACCGTCGCAGAATCCAGGCCAATCATGAGCTTGAACTCACCCGCTTCGGCAGCGTATTTCAACTGCGGGTTAAAGAACTTCAGGTCTTCTTCTGTGAGGGTGAAGGTCACGACTTTCTCTTCGCCCGCGTTCAGCATGATTTTCTCGAAGCCTTTGAGCTCTTTGACCGGGCGGCTGATAGACGCTGCAACATCACGCAGGTACAGCTGAACCACGGTTTCGCCCGCGACCTTGCCTGTATTCTTCACGGTCACGCTGGCGGTCAGCTTGCCTTTGCGTGGCAGGTCTTTGGCAGACAGGGTGATGTCGGACACATCGAACTGTGTGTAGCTCAGGCCAAAACCAAACGGGAACAGCGGGCCGTTGGTTTCTTCGAAGTAATGCGACGTGTAGTTGCCAGGTTTTTCTGTCGAGTACGGACGACCGGTGTTCAGGTGCGCGTAGTAGACCGGCAGTTGACCTATCGAGCGCGGGAAAGACATCGCCAGCTTGCCGGACGGGTTGTAGTCGCCAAACAGCACGTCAGCCACGGCGTTGCCGCCTTCGGTGCCCGGGAACCAGGTTTCCAGGATCGCGTCGGCTTGCTCGACTTCGTCGACCAGTACCAGCGGACGGCCATTCATCAACACCAATACCAGCGGTTTTCCGGTGGCTTTCAGTGCCTTGATCAATGCCTGCTGTGTGGCAGGGATATTCAGGCTGCTGCGACTGGCGGATTCGTGTGACATGCCGCGAGATTCGCCCACGACTGCGACGATGACGTCGGCCTGTTCAGCCGTTTTCACCGCTTCGTCGAGCATTTCCTGAGCCGGACGTGGATCTACTTCAACTTCGTGCTCGATGAAGTTCAGGTAGTTGAGGATGTGTTCGTTATCGCTGATGTTGGAACCACGGGCGTAAAGCAGTTTTGCCTTGTCGCCGACAGCATTGGCCAGACCGTCATACACGGTGACCGACTGATTCGGGCGACCCGCGGCAGACCAGCTGCCGAGCATGTCCAGCTGACTTTTGGCCAGGCTGCCGATCACGGCGATGGTGCCTTGCTTCTTCAGCGGCAACGTTTCGTTCTGGTTTTTCAGCAATACCAGCGTCTTGCGGGCAACGTCACGCGCTTCTGTGCGGTGCAGACGATCTTCAGAGTAGGTGTCAGCCGGGTCTTGAGCGGCATCGCCGATACGCAGGTACGGGTTGGCGAACAGGCCCATGTCGTATTTGGCACCCAGCACTTCGCGGACCGCGCTGTCGATTTCCTTCACGGACACTTCGCCGCTCTTGACCAGACCTGGCAGCTCTTCGCCGTAAGCCTTGTCGTTCATGCTTAGATCAACGCCGGCCTTGATAGCCAGCTTCGCGGCTTCGCGGTAGTCCTTGGCGACGCCATGATCGATCAGTTCCTTGATCGCCCCGTGGTCGCTGATAGTCACGCCCTTGAAGCCCCAATCCTTGCGCAACAGGTCTTGCAGCAGCCACTTGTTGGAGGTGGCCGGTACACCATTGATCGAGTTGAGCGCGATCATCACACCGCCAGCCCCGGCATCAATACCGGCGCGATACGGCGGCAGGTAATCCTGATACATCCGGGTCGGACTCATGTCCACGGTGTTGTAGTCCCGGCCGCCTTCCACTGCGCCATACAGGGCGAAGTGTTTGACGGCGGCCATGATGCTGTCGGCAGACGCGACATTTGCGCCCTGGAACGACTTGACCATTTCTTTCGAGATGCGCGAAACCAGATACGTATCTTCGCCGAAACCTTCGGAGCTACGACCCCAGCGTGGGTCGCGGGAGATATCCACCATCGGGGCGAACGTCATGTCCAGACCGTCGGCGCTGGCTTCGATAGCCGAAATGCGGCCGGTCTCGGCTATGGCGGCCATGTCCCAACTGGCGGCCATGCCCAGGCTGATCGGGAAAATAGTCCGATGGCCGTGGATGACGTCATAAGCAAAGAACATTGGAATCTTCAGACGGCTTTTGGCGACAGCAGCTTCCTGAAGCGGGCGGTTTTCCGAGCGGGTAATGGAGTTGAACGTTCCGCCAATGCGGCCCGCAGCAATTTCCTTGAGAATCATCGGCTGCGGCATGTCCTGGGCGATGCTGATCAAGCGCAACTGACCGATCTTTTCGTCGAGGGTCATTTGCTTCATCAAGTTCGCGATGAAGGCGTTTTTTGCTTGCAGCGTGGCCTGGCTATTGGCAGCCGGGGCGTTGACATTGTTCGCAGCCAACGCTGGCTGACTGGCCAGACCGACCAGAAGACCGAGTAAACACAGCTTATTCATGAATGATTTCTCAAGGCTTGCCCGCAACTCGCATTAAATAACAGGCAGCCATATTTTATGGGTTTAGACCTTTGGTAGTTCTTATCGGCCAGGACTGCAGATTGTCACAGTAATTATCAGCGCACTTATGTATCTGTGAGCGCATGTTTCGATAGCCCGACGCAGGCCACGGATTATGCAGGGGAACTTCCGTTTTGGCTAAAGCCATGTCATCGATTCGGAATCAAAAAGTAACAAACAGTGCGGGGCTCGACAATCCGGGCTCACTCTTGCAAAGCTGCGTTTCATCAATTAATCCAACCTCCGACGCCTTAACCACCTAAAATAGCCGCCTTTGCTATCAGTTCGTCCCGAGGCGTTTTTAGATGTCAGTCACCGCTACTTCCACCCAGCCCGCGCAGGATCATCGTGCGCAGTTTTTGAGTCTGCTGGAAAACAGTCTTTCCCAGAACTCGTTCATCAAGCTGGTGCTGGCCAAATACGTAGGCGACGAAGCCGAGTTGCAGCGGGTGATCATCAAAGCGTTGACGGTCAAGGATCTGCCTTGCCTGTCTTTCGTTTATCGCTACAAAACCCGGGACATCACTAAGAACTTCCCGTTGGTCGAAGCGGTGCAGGTCATCGCGCAACTGTTGCCCGAGTCTTTCAAGAACGCGCATTTGCTGTCGTTGAGCGATGAAGTCCAGCTGGAGTTCGGCAAAAAAGGCAAGAGCACGCTGTTCAAGAGCAAGGCCCAGCAGGAGCGCGAAGCGCCGTCTGCGGGCCATGACCGTGAGAAGAAACGTTATCTGGAATTGACCCGCCCGTTTTTGACTGATTTGGGCGTGACCAACAAGCAGCATGAACTGATCCCGTCCATGTCTCGCAAGTGGAAACAGATCAACAAGTTCATTGAAGTGTTTTCCCACGCCCTGACGTCCTCACCGCTCAAGCTGGATCAGCCAATAAAAGTGGCGGATTTCGGTTCAGGCAAGGGGTATCTGACGTTCGCGATTCACGATTACCTGCGCAACACTTTGCAAACCGAAGGGCAGGTGACAGGTGTCGAGCTGCGCGAGGACATGGTGACGCTGTGCAACAACGCTGCGGCACGTCTTGAGCATCCGGGCCTGAAGTTCGAATGTGGAGACGTGCGCAGTGTCGCGCCCAGCGCACTGGACGTGATGATCGCCCTGCATGCCTGCGACATTGCCACGGATTATGCGATTCACATGGGCATCCGTTCCGGTGCGTCGATCATCATGTGCTCACCGTGCTGCCATAAGCAGATTCGCCTGCAGATCCAGAGCCCGACATTGCTGAGGCCGATGCTGCAATACGGCCTGCACATGGGGCAACAAGCTGAAATGGTCACCGACAGCCTGCGTGCGCTGCTGCTGGAAGCCTGTGGTTACGAAACCAAAGTGTTCGAATTCATCTCGTTGGAGCACACCAACAAGAACAAGATGATCCTGGCCGTCAAACGCGCCGAGCCGCTCAAGTCCACCGAGATACTGGCGAAAATCCAGGAACTGAAAGAGTTCTACGGTATCCAGGAGCAGTGCCTGGAAACGTTGCTGCAGGCGGATGGGTTTATCAGCTAAGACTCAGTATTTGTAGGAGCTGACGAGCAGCGCGAGGCTGCGATAGCGGTGTATCAGACAGATCGCTATCGCAGCCTCGCGCTGCTCGTCAGCTCCTACAGAGGTCGTGCCTGCTTTTCAATTCATTGAGCCAGATTAATTCCCTCTTCCTCGGCGCGCGCATGCTGTAAGCATTCCCCACGCGCAGGCGATCACGCCGAGGTTCCATCATGAGCAGCACCTTTTTCATTCCCGCCGTGAACATCATGGGCCTTGGCTGTCTCGACGAAGCCATGCAGGCGATCCGTAAATACGGTTTTCTCAAAGCACTGATTGTCACCGACGCAGGTCTGGCCAAGGCGGGCCTGGCGACTCAGATCGCCGGGCTGCTTGTCGAGCAGGGCATCGACTCAGTGGTGTTCGATGGCGCCAAACCCAACCCGACCGTAAGGAACGTCGAAAGCGGTCTGGCCATACTGCGTGAGCGCCAATGCGATTTCGTGATCTCACTGGGTGGCGGCTCGCCCCACGATTGCGCCAAAGGCATCGCGTTGTGCGCCACTAACGGTGGGCATATCAGTGACTACGAAGGCGTGGACCGTTCGAAGCACCCGCAATTGCCGCTTATCGCCATCAATACCACTGCGGGCACGGCCAGTGAGATGACCCGTTTTTGCATCATCACTGATGAGGTGCGCCACGTAAAAATGGCCATCGTTGATCGCAACGTCACACCGCTATTGTCCGTCAATGACCCGGCAATGATGGCGAAGATGCCCAAGTCGCTGACCGCTGCTACCGGTATGGATGCGCTGACTCATGCCATCGAAGCGTATGTGTCGACCGCCGCCACGCCGATCACCGATGCCTGCGCTCTGAAGGCTATGTCACTGATCGCCGGTTATCTGCGCCGTGCAGTGGACGATGGCTCAGACATGGAAGCACGAGAAAATATGGCGTATGCGCATTTCCTTGCAGGCATGGCGTTCAACAATGCGTCCCTGGGCTTTGTGCATGCCATGGCCCACCAGCTCGGTGGTTTCTATGACTTGCCCCATGGCGTTTGCAATGCAGTCTTGCTGCCTCATGTGCAGAGTTTCAATGCCGCGGTCTGCCCAGCGCGCCTGACGGATGTGGCGCATGCCATGGGGGCCGACATTCGCGGCCTGGCGCCGGAGCAGGGCGCCCGTGCGGCGATTGATGCGATTCGCACGTTGGCGGGTTCCATCGACATTCCGCCGGGGCTGACTGCCTTGGGCGTCAAGGAAGAGGACTTCCCGGTCCTGGCAGCCAACGCGTTGAAAGACGCTTGTGGTCTGACCAATCCGCGTCCGGCTGACCAGGCGCAAATAGAAGATATCTTCCGCCGCGCACTGTGATTGCCGTCTGCGCCTAGGCGAGCCGTTGCGGGTTTACATGCGACTGCTGGATT
>NZ_JAWHNU010000021.1:0-73389 GCF_032582135.1 Pseudomonas syringae group sp. J309-1
GAGCGTTTTGCTTACTTTTGTCTGGGCCGGCTTCCGGATGTTCAAAAGTGAGGCGCTGTAAAAGCGCAACCAATATCAGCCCTTAACGCGGTAACGGATATGTACCCAAGAATCACTGCCTCAACTCAAGAATCCCGCTGCAAATCCGGCGGAATGGTGATATCACCCAGCGGATCCGGACGCTTGCCCTGCCCTGCATGGTACTGACGAATCTGATACACATACGCCAGAACCTGAGCCACCGCCAGGTACAGACCGGCCGGGATTTCCTGATCAAGATCCGTGCTGTAGTAAATCGAACGCGCAAGACCCGGCGATTCAAGAATCAGAATCTGGTTATGCGCAGCAACCTCCCGAATCTTCAACGCCACAAAATCCACACCCTTGGCCACCAGCATCGGCGCCCCACCCTGATCAGGGTCATATTTAAGAGCCACGGCAAAGTGCGTCGGGTTAGTGATGATCACATCCGCCTGAGGGACCGACTCCATCATGCGGCGCTGCGATGCGTCTCGCTGCAACTGACGAATGCGCTGCTTGACCTCCGGACTGCCTTCGGAGTTCTTATACTCGTCGCGCACTTCCTGCTTGGTCATCAACAGCTTCTTGTGCGCTTCCCATAGCTGGAATGGCACATCCACCGCTGCGATGAAAATCAGCCCACACGCCATCCACAACGTACTCCAGCCCACCACTTGCAGACTGTGAATAATCGCCTGCTCCAAGGGCTCGTGAGCAATCGAAACCAGTGCGGCCTTTTCCATGTTCAGCACCACCAATGCCACGATCAGCACAATGACGAACTTGGCGAAGGACTTGAGTAGCTCAATCAGCGCGGTGGGAGAGAACATGCGCTTGAGGCCCGCAAACGGGTTCATGCGGCTGAACTTGGGAGCCATTGATTTGGCGGCGAACAACCACCCACCCAGGGAGATCGGGCCAATGATCGCGGCAGCGAGCATGACCAGGAAAAAAGGCATCATGACGACCAGCGCGAGTTTGCCGGTCGACAAGAGCATCTTTGCCATGGACCCCTGATCCATGAGCACTTCACGGGTGATGGTGAAATTCGAAGTCATCATGTAGGACATTGCCTGAGCAATGTCCGACCCTTCGACCAGAAGCCCGATAGCGCCTGCCATCATGATTGCCAGGGTATTCAGCTCCTTGGAGCGGGCAATCTGGCCTTCCTTACGGGAATCACTTCGCTTTTTATCCGTGGGTTCTTCTGTTTTGTCCTGACCATTCTCGTTCTCAGCCATGTCAGCGAGCCCTCACCATATCGCGGAAGCCCTGCAGCGCTTCAGTTGCCAGCGGTTGGTACTGATTGAGAATGTCGGCCAGGCTGATCCACAGGATGACAAAGCCCATTACCAGCGTCAGCGGAAAACCAATGGAGAAAATGTTCAGCTGCGGTGCTGCACGGGTCATGACGCCGAAAGCGATGTTGACGACCAGCAAGGCGGTAATCGTCGGCAGCACCAGCTTCAGACCGGCAGCCATGACCCAGCCCAGGCCATTGGCGAGCGCCCAGAAGTTGGATACCAGCAAACCACTCCCTACCGGCATGGTCGTAAAGCTCTCGATCAGGGTTTCTATCACAACCAGGTGGCCGTTCATGCCGAGAAACACCAGCGTGACCAACATGGTAAAGAATTGGCCAATCACTGCCGATGACACGCCGTTGGTAGGGTCAACCATCGAGGCGAAGCCCATGCCCATTTGCGTGGAAATGATCTGACCGGCAATCACGAAAGAATGAAAGAACAGCTGAAGAAACAGCCCTAGACCCGCGCCGATAATGATCTGCTCACCGATCAGTAACAAGGCGGTCAGGTCCAGCGCGTTGACCTCGGGCATGGGCGGCAGGACTGGCGCCACAACCACGGTGATGGCCAGCGCGAGATAAAGACGCACACGACGAGGGACCAGTGTTGTACCGATGATCGGCATGGTCATCAACAGCGCAACAATCCGGAACATCGGCAGCATGAAGCTCGCTACCCAAGTGCCGATCTGCCCGTTGGTCAGGGCTAGAATCGGTTCCACGAGGTCAGCCGATCACAGTCGGGATGCTGGTATACAACGCGAGGATGTATTCCATGAACACCTTGAGCAGCCAGGGACCGGCGACGATCAACGTGATGAGCATCACGATGAGACGCGGCAAAAAGCTCAGCGTCTGTTCGTTGATCTGAGTGGCCGCCTGAAACATGGCGACCAACAGACCACAGAGCAGACTGGGCACTACCAGAATCGCCACCAGCAATGTGGTAAACCACAGCGCCTCGCGGAACAGATCGACAGCTACTTCTGGCGTCATTGCGCAGACTCCTGATCAGGACGGGTCATACACCACCGAAACTGCTGGCCAGCGTGCCGACGATCAACGCCCAGCCATCCACCAGCACAAAAAGCATGATTTTAAACGGCAGGGAAATAATCAACGGCGAGAGCATCATCATACCCATGGCCATCAGCACGCTGGCGACCACCAGGTCGATGACCAGAAACGGAATGAAGATCATGAAGCCGATCTGAAACGCTGTCTTGAGCTCGGAAATGACAAACGCCGGAACCAGAATCGTCAGCGGAGCCTGATCCGGAGAAGCGATGTCAGTGCGCTTGGAAAGCCGCATGAATAACTCAAGGTCGCTGGTGCGGGTTTGCGCCAGCATGAAATCCTTGATCGGTACTTGCGCCTTGGCCACTGCATCCTGAGCCGTCATGGTTTCCGCCAGATAGGGCTGCAAGGCATCCTGATTCACCCGGTCAAACACCGGGGCCATGATGAACATGGTCAGGAACAGCGCCATGCCGGTCAGGATCTGGTTCGACGGAGTCTGCTGCAGACCCAGGGCCTGACGCAGAATCGAGAAAACAATGATGATCCGCGTAAAACTGGTCATCAGCATGACGAACGCCGGGATAAAGCTCAGCGCCGTCATGATCAGCAGGATTTGCAGGCTGACCGAGTATTCCTGCTGACCGTTTGCACCGTTGGCCAAGGTAATTGCCGGGATCGACAACGGATCGGCACCGAACGCCACAGGCGCTGCCAGCACCAGCAAAAGTGTCAACAGAATACGCAGCATTACTTCTTATCCTTCTGAACCTTGTTGCCCATCAAGTCCATCAAACGCTGCGCAAACTCGGAGTTCACCGGCTGGGTCTCCGGCACCCGCACTGGCTCGTTGAGCACATGCAACGGCGTGATTCGTCCCGGCGTGACGCCAAGCAGAATCTGTTCGTTGCCGACCTGAACCAGTACCAGGCGATCACGCGGGCCGATAGCCCGCGAGCCGACCAGCTCGATCACCTGAGCATTGCCCGGTACGCCGCGCTGAACCCGACGCATCAGCCAGGCCAGCAGAAAGATGAGACCGACGACCAGCAGAAGGCCGAACAGCAACTGCACTATCTGCCCGCCCATGCCTGATGACGCCGCGGCAGTCGCCTGAGGCGCCACCGCCTGAACGGCGGGCTCAGCCGCCAAAGCGCTCAGCGGCATGACGAGGAACACGGCTACGGCTTTGATCATCTTCACTAGCGCAGCTTCTTGATACGTTCGCTTGGGCTGATCACGTCAGTCAGGCGGATGCCGAACTTCTCATTGACCACAACCACTTCGCCATGGGCGATCAGCGTACCGTTGACCAGAACATCGAGCGGCTCACCCGCCAGACGATCCAGCTCGATAACCGAACCCTGGTTGAGCTGCAGCAGGTTACGAATACTGATATCGGTACTGCCCACTTCCATGGAGATGGACACTGGAATATCCAGAATCACATCAAGGTTGGGACCATCAAGCGTTACCTGAGCATTGCTCTTGGGCACGCTGCCAAATTCTTCCATTGCCATACGGCTGGACGCCGCCGAATTACCGGCATCTGCAGCAAGCAGCGCATCGATATCGCTCTGCCCGTCATCACCGGTTTCTTCCAGTGCTGCCGCCCACTCATCGGCCAACGCCTGATCTTCAGCAGACGTCATATCGTTTTCATCAGCCATCGGTTGTCCTCGGTGAACATTGATTCAGTGACACAAAAATTTTCGGCGAGAAAAACTCAACGCCGCTCTATCGGTTCGATGACTTGCAGGGCCAGATTGCCTTGATGCGATCCCAGCTTGACCTTGAAGGAAGGCACGCCGTTGGCGCGCATCACCATCTCATCAGGCATATCAACCGGAATAATGTCGCCCGGCTGCATGTGCAGAATGTCGCGCAGCAACAACTGACGACGAACAACCGTCGCGCTCATGGGCACTGCTACATCCAGAACATCCTGCTTGAGTGCATTGATCCAGCGCTCATCCTGGTCATCCAGATCGGACTGAAAGCCCGCATCCAGCATTTCCCGAATAGGCTCGATCATCGAGTAAGGCAAGGTGACATGCAGGTCGCCGCCACCTCCGTCCAGCTCGATATGGAAAGTCGATACGACAACCGCTTCGCTCGGACCCACAATGTTGGCCATCGCCGGGTTCACTTCAGAGTTGATGTACTCGAAGTTCACTTCCATGATCGCCTGCCAGGCTTCTTTCATGTCGATGAAAGCCTGGTCCAGCACCATGCGTACCACGCGCAGCTCGGTCGGCGTAAATTCACGCCCTTCAATTTTGGCGTGACGACCGTCACCGCCAAAGAAGTTATCCACCAGCTTGAACACCAGTTTGGCGTCAAGGATAAACAGCCCGGTGCCACGCAGCGGTTTGAGCTTGACCAGGTTGAGACTGGTCGGCACATACAGCGAGTGAACGTACTCGCCGAACTTCATCACCTGCACGCCGCCTACCGCCACGTCGGCTGAGCGACGCAGCAGGTTGAACATGCTGATGCGGGTATAACGGGCGAATCGCTCGTTGATCATTTCCAGAGTCGGCATCCGACCCCGTACGATCCGATCCTGGCTGGTCAGGTCATAACTTTTGATACTGCCGGGTTCAGCAGCGTTTTCAGTTGCAACCATTCCATCGTCCACGCCGTGCAACAGCGCGTCGATCTCATCCTGGGACAGCAGGTCTTGCACGGCCATGTCGTGTTCCTACTGCAATACGAAGTTAGTGAAAAGCAGTTGCTCGATCACGGTTTTGCCCAGTTCTTTCTGGGCGACTTCCTGAACGCTGGCGGTCGCTTTCTGACGCAGCATTTCCTGACCGATAGGCGACGCCAGGGACTCGAAAGGGATGCCGGCAAACAGCATCACCAGATTGTTGCGGATGACCGGCATGTGCACTTTCAATGCCTCAAGATCAGCCTGATTGCGTGCCAGCATGGTGATGCTGACCTGCATGTAGCGCTGACGACCGTTGGAGTTGAAATTGACCACGAATGCAGGCGTGAGCGCTTCGAAAATGGCCGGGTGTTTGGCATTGGGATCCGCCGCTGCGACAGCCGCCGGGTCTACCTTCGGCTCGGAGCTGTGCATGAAAAACCAGGTCGCGCCGACTGAAAGGCCGACGGCCAGCAATAAAGCCACTACCACAATGATAATGAGCTTGAGTTTGCCTTTTGAGCCGGGTTCTTTAACTTCGTCGCTCTTCGCCATGCCAATAATCCGTCACTATTCGGGGGGTTCGCTAATGCGTGACAGAGGAAGAGCAAGTGTTATGCCAGAGTTGGAAGCGGATGGTCAGGACGGGGGTTTTAGTGAGGCGATGGTTCGAGAGCTTATATAGCACCGCGCGCAGCAAACTCAGAACCTGCAGCAGCGCGAGGCAGCGATAGCGACGTATCAGGACGGTCGCCATCGCTGCCTCGCGGTGCTCTTGAGCTCCTGCAAGGCATTCGTATCCCTGCAAGAATGCCCAATCATCAGGCGTAGAAATCGATCTCGCTGGTACCGACAACCCGCTGAACCGGCTGACTGATCGCAATGCCAGTATCTGCGTCGATACCGTCAACCGAGCCGTCCACGCCACTGACGCCCGAACCACCGTTGCCAGTGCCACGGGCATTGTTAGCCTGCTCTTGCTGCTGGGCCTGGTTCTGCTGGTTGCGGGACTGGTCGGAAACGTTCACGTCCACCTGCCCCATACCCTGCTGGGTAAAAGAATCGCGCAGGCGGGACATCTGGCTTTCCAGCGCTTCACGAACCCCCACATGAGCACTCATGAAGGTCACTTGAGTCTGCTGGTCAGGCGCCATGTTGATACGAATATCAAGGCGACCCAATTCAGCAGGCTCCAGCTGGATGTCAGCCGATTTCAGGTTTTGACTCGACAGATACATGACGCGCTCTACCACGCCTTCACTCCAGCCACTCTGATGCATCGCCAAAGGCTGGTTCATCAGAGGTACCGCAGGCGCTGCAGCACGAGGCTGCTGCGCGGCCTGACTCAGGGCTGCCAGACGATCAGCGAAGTTATCCACCCGCGTATCGCCAGCAGCTGATTTGACATCTTTGAGACCACTATCGAGCAAGCCGTCGAATGATTTATCGCTGCTCTCGGTGCTGGGCTCGTCCGAAACAGATGAACGCTCATCCAGTGCTGCCAGGTTATTGGCGAGCTGGGATGGATCTGTTGCGGCGTTATCCAGCTTGGCGTTCTTGCCTGCCTGATTCGTTGCGTGAACATTTTGCGCTTGCTGAGCCTGCTGCGCCTTGGCTGCTGCATTCTCCAGAGCAAACTGCAGCGCGGGCATGTCTTCGAGCGGATCAGCGCTCGGGTCGAAAGATGCTTCAGCCGGATCAGCGGCCTGCACGGTCGGCAAGGCGGTTGAGGCAGAAGCGACATCAACTTTCGGCTTGTCGATGTCTAGCTGGGTCGTGGCCTGACTGGCAATGGCTTGCAATGCAGGATCAAGCGCGGGATCAAGGGCCGGGTCTGGCGTTACTACCTGGGCCAGTGCCGGATCAACTTCTTCCTCGGCCTTGCTGTCGCTTGCGCTGGCAACGGGTTCGGCAGGCAAGGTATTGCCGCTATCGGCAACCGTCGTCGAATCCGAAGCGGCAGTATCGTCCTTGTCGGACGCTGCCTTGTCTGCAACCTGTTTGTCTTTATCGGTGGCAGATCTGGCCTTGACCGGAACGTCGTTGCCCGCAGCCGATTTAGCCTGAGCCTGCTTGGCATAGACGTCAGAGAAGCTGGAGTTGTCGTCTTTGCTGCTGTCAGCCTGCCTGGCTGAGTTGCTGGCAGAACTGGCCTTCTGCGCCGCCACTGGAGTGGCTTGAAGAAGAGCATTGGGGGCGAGTGGCATGTCGATCTCCGCGAAAAACAGCTGAATACGCAGAACATAGCAAGATACGGGCCAAAGACGATCAAGAGCAGCCCCGGTGTCCATGGTGCAGCTCTCTCGCAGCCAACACTGACCTGTAGGAGCGCGCTTGGTCTGGGCCACATCCGGACGATGGCGTCAGCAAAGCCGATAGATTTATCGAATGACAGACCGAGTCGCGGGCAAGCGCGCTCCTACAGGTAAAAAACATTCCAAATCTGGTAGGCGCATTTGTTTGATAGATGCGCGATTCGACTCAGGGGTGTGCGATAAAAAACTGGCGTTCCGCGTCGAATAACCGACGCACAGTCGAGTATTCGTGATCAAGGGCGGCCAGTAGATCGCCAAGACCGACGCTTTCCTCCCGACGGCTGCGCTCTTCAAGTTCACGGCACAGGTCGGCAAGGCGCAGCGCGCCCATATTGCTGCTGCTGCCTTTGAAGCTATGGGCCACCAGGCTCAGCTCCTGCAGATCAAACGCAGCCACTCCCATAAGCTGACGCAAACGGGAAATACGGTATTCAGAGTCTTTGAGGAACACATCGAGAAGGGTTGGATACTCGTCTTCCATGACTTCCTGCAACGTCGTCAATACGCTGTAATCCAGATGAATGACCGACACCTTGTTCACTCCTTTGATCAAGAACCCGGGGTTATGCCTTTGCCCCCCAGCAGAATTCCACGCGTGCGATCCGTCCGTCCTCAGACCACGAAGCCTCGTCACTCAGCTCTCGCACCAGCGCAAGACCGCGACCGTACAGCTCATTGAGTGTCGGCGGCAACGCAAGAATTGTATCAATGTTGAAACCATTACCGCTGTCCTCCACCTGCACACTCAAACGGCCGCCCCCATCCAGAGGGGTGACCTGAAAATGTATGCGAATGAAGCCACTCTCCAGCGCGGCAAGCCGCTCTGCCCGCTGCTGATAATAGCGGGTAAATCCTGACGCGTTACTTTTCAGCGAAGAATCAAGCCCCAGAACGCCGTGCTCCAGCGCATTGCTATAAAGCTCGGTCATTACGCTGTAAAGCGCACCGCTCTGATGACGAAGACCATGAACCTCCAGCAACAACTGCAACAGATAAGGCAGTGGGTTGAAACGCCTGAGAGTCGACGCCCTGAACTCGAATGTCGAAGACCAATCCAGCGGCGTGGAAGTACCGCTGTCCGAGTAAGTCACGGTTTGCGGACCCAGCTCTGCCTGCTCGACAGCGGTGATTTCCACCATGCTGACGTCATCCCGGGGCTGCCCACCGAAATCATTCAACGCTTGCTGAATCTCCGTGATCAACAGCTGCGGATCGCGATTGGCTTCCAGCACTTCGTGTAGCCGTGCCACACCAAACAACTGCTCGTTGTTGTCCGCAGTGTCGATCACCCCGTCAGAAAGCAGGAAAACCCTGTCGCCCAAGGCGAATGGATGAACCTCGGTCCGGTCATCGAACGAGCCCGAGTCCAGCACGCCAAGCGGCAGATGCCGGGAAACCAGTGCAGTGCGCTCCCCTGTCGCGGCACTCAGCAGATAGCCGTCAGGCAGGCCACCATTCCAGACCTGAAACTGGCGCTGACTAAAGTTGATACAAACCATGGTCGCGCAGCAGAACATGTCCACAGGCAGGATGCGCTTGAGCTTGGCGTTCATCTCGCGAAGGGTTTCGGCCAGACCGAAACCCTTCGCAGTCATGCCGTAAAACACTTCCGCCAGAGGCATCGCACCGACCGCCGCCGGCAAACCGTGCCCGGTGAAGTCGCCCAACAACAGGTGCATGTGGCCAGCGGGTGTGTAGGCAGCGAGCAACAAGTCGCCGTTGAATAGCGCGTAAGGCGATTGCAGGTAGCGAATATTGGCTGCGTCCAGGCAACCGGAATGCGCTACCTGATCAAATACTTCCTTGGCCACTCGTTGCTCGTTGAGCAGGTAGTCATGGTGGCGGGCAATCAGGTCGCGCTGCCTGAGGACGGTCTCCTGCAGCAGCCGCAAGCGGTTCATGGCGTTGATTTTTGCTGTCAGAACCGTCTGGTTGTAGGGCTTCGCAATGAAGTCGTCTCCCCCGGCATCCAGGCAGCGCGCCAATGCAGCACCTTCCGTCAGCGAGGTCAGGAAAATAATCGGAACCAGCGCCTCACCGGCCAGCTCCTTGATTCGCCGGGCAGCCTCGAAGCCGTCCATCACCGGCATCATGGCGTCCATCAATATCAGTTGCGGCCGATCTGTCTCGAACAACGCAATCGCATCGGCGCCATTGTCAGCGCACAACACACGATGCCCTTGTCGAGCCACGATAGTAGACAGCAACAGGCGGTCACTGGCGTTGTCGTCAGCGATCAGGATGCACAAGGATTCGCTGGACGGCTGCAAGGGTTCAACCTATCTGGAAAAGCTTCGAGAAATTGGAGATGGTCAGGATCGTGATGACATCAGGGCAACAATTGATCAGACGAATCCGCGAACGCTCGCCCCCGGCATGATCACGCAGCAACAGGAGCATGCCAAGCGCCGAACTGTCCAGGTAAGTGGTGCCACTCAGGTCAACGACATAACGCAACTCGCTGCCCGACCTTTCATAAGCTTCACGAAAGTCCTGATGGGAAGCGAAGTCAAAGCGCCCAGAGATTGAGATGGTCAGTTGCTGACCGTCGGGGGAAAGCTCAGAAGTGACCGGCATGTAGAATTCCTGAGAGACGTACGTCACGTTATCAAGGTTTAGCACTGGCTAGTGATACCTGCAAATTCCTGTGTGGGAGCCGGGCTTGCCCGCGATGAGACTGGACGCGATATAAAGTGCATTGCGTTCAGCCTCATCGCGGGCAAGCCCGGCTCCCACAGGAAAAATCATTAAAGTTCAATAAGTTGCGATGTAAATCTGTTTGTTAAAACGGCGCATGCCTGGGCAGGCGTTGCGATAACTCATCCAGCAGCTTCTGTTCGCGCTTGTCTTCCAGTTGACGGGCTTCGTCGATATAGCGCTGGACCAATTTACGCAAGCCTTCAACCCGTGCATAAGCCTGCTGCCAACTGACGCGGGCTTTTTCGACGTTGTCCTGATGCCAGGCCAGACTCCTGCGCTGCTGATCGACAGCAGTATCCAGCTGGGTAAGGAAGCGCTGATACCCCAGCAGCCACTGCCCGGAAACGCCATGGGCGCCCTTGTCGATCCATTGTTGCTGGTAGTCCAGACGAAACTGCTCAAGATCATTAAGCTTGCCTTCGGCGATGCGCACCTGCCCCTGGAAATGCCCCAATCGCTGGACGGCCGCGCGCTCGGCGCTTTCGGCCATATCCACCACGGGCGCCAGACGCGCTGCGCGACTTACGGCCATGACTTATCAGCCACCCGCAGCAGGGCTGAAGACGGCAGCCAACTGGGCACTGCTGTTCTCCATGCTCTCGTTTTCATTGAGCCCCTGACGCAGAAAGCGCACCAGGGTTGGCTGCAGATGAATCGCCAGGTCGGTTTCCCGATCCCCACCGGGCACGTAGGCACCGACGCTGATCAGATCGCGGCTCTGTTGATAACGCGACCACAACTGCTTGAAGTGCTGCGCCTGATTCATGTGGTCGGGGGTGACCACCGCGGGCATGACCCGGCTGATGGACGCCTCGATATCGATGGCCGGGTAATGCCCTTCCTCAGCCAGACGACGGGACAACACGATGTGGCCGTCGAGCACGCCTCGCGCCGAGTCCGCGATCGGATCCTGCTGGTCGTCGCCTTCGGACAGCACTGTGTAAAACGCCGTGATCGAGCCGCCGCCCGCTTCGGCGTTACCGGCGCGCTCTACCAGCTTGGGCAACTTGGCGAACACCGAAGGCGGATAGCCCTTGGTTGCAGGAGGCTCACCGATAGCCAGGGCAATTTCCCGTTGCGCCTGAGCGAAACGGGTCAGGGAATCCATGAGCAAAAGGACGTTCTTGCCCTTGTCGCGAAAATATTCGGCGATTCGCGTGCAATACATGGCCGCCCGTAGACGCATCAGCGGCGCATCATCCGCAGGGGATGCGACCACCACCGAGCGCTTGAGCCCCTCTTCCCCCAGGCTGTGCTCGATGAATTCTTTAACCTCACGACCCCGCTCACCGATCAGGCCCACGATAATAATGTCGGCCTCGGTGAAGCGGGTCATCATGCCGAGCAGGACGCTCTTGCCGACGCCCGTACCGGCGAACAGCCCTAGACGCTGGCCGCGGCCGACCGTCAATAATCCGTTTATGCTGCGAATGCCCACATCGAGGGGCTGACTGATCGGGTTGCGCTTGAGCGGATTAATCGTCGGGCCGTCCATCGGCACCCAATCCTCGGCCCTAACGGCGCCTTTGCCGTCCAGCGCGCGACCTGCGCCATCCAGTACGCGGCCCAGCATTGCCATCCCCATGGGCAAACGGCCGGTATCCGCCAAGGGCACGACACGCGCACCGGGCGCGAGACCGGACACGCTGCCGACGGGCATCAGGAAGATTTTGCTGCCGGAAAAGCCCATGACTTCGGCTTCGACTTCTACCGGATGATGACTGTCATCATTGATCACCATGCAGCGACTGCCCATGGCAGCCCGCAGGCCCTCGGCTTCAAGGGTCAGACCGACCATGCGCAGCAAGCGCCCTTCCACCACCGGCTGCACAGGCATTTCGATGGTTTCGGCATACGAACCCAAGCGCTTGCCGAAGCTGGTGCGATCAAGGCGCATCGGATTTCTCGACATCAGAACTGGCAGACGCTGGCGCGACTGGAGGGTTGTTCAGTTCCAGACTCAGGTCTGGAGCTGCCGGATGCAGTGACTGCTCGTGCATCTGGTCATACATTTTGCCAATGGCCAGCGCCAGGCGTGTCTCGATGCTGGCATCGATCCGGCTGTGCTCGGTTTCAATCCGGCAACCGCCAGCCTGCAATGTGTCATCTTCAACGATGCGCCAGGTTTCCTCATGACGCTCGCGCATGGCTTTGACCAGATCAAAATCCTGCGGATTGATGAAGATCCGCACATTATTGGCGCCCATAGGCAACAGCTTCAGCGCATCGCGCAGGACATTGCCAATCTGCCGTGAATCGGTGGTCAGCTCCCGCTGAATAACCTTGCGAGCGATGTGCTCCACCAGATAAATCACCGATTGCTCGATTTGCTTGTCCTGGCTGCCGATCGGATCAAACAGCTGGGTCATGAGCAGGTCGAGGCTGGCAAGCTTTTCCTTGAGGGCAACCTCGGCTTCCTGACGAACCTTCAGTTGCGTGCTGTGAAAGCCTTCCTTCTCGCCCGTGGCGAAGCCTTCGTTGTAGGCCTCCTGACGGATGCTCTCCAACTCTTCGAGCGTTATCGGCTGGACTTCTTCCAGAGGGACTTCTTCGATGGTGTCGACCGATTCCTCGATGACCGGTTCCGGCTCGGGTTCAGGCTCTTTGTACGGGTCGAAACTGGGCAGCGACCACACGTCAAAACCGCCGACGTCCTTGGCGCGGATGAGCTCGCTGACCGGTTCTTTGTTGGAGCTGGACATTGATAGTGCCTTAGAGTCTGTGATGTTTCAGCGCAGGCCGCCTTGCCGGACGACTGTCGTCAGGCAAGGCGGTGGACACCGGAGACTATATCCCCGGTCAGCTTTTCCGACAAAACGTCAACAGACTAGATCATTTCCTCGCCACCTTTGCCGCCAAGAACGATTTCCCCGGCCTCGGCCATGCGGCGAGCAATTGTGAGGATTTCTTTCTGTGCGGTTTCCACGTCGCTGACGCGGACCGGGCCTTTCGCTTCCAGGTCGTCGCGCAGCAGTTCGGCGGCACGCTTGGACATGTTCTTGAAGATTTTTTCCTTGATCGCCTCGTCGGAACCCTTGAGAGCGAGTACCAGCACGTCCGAAGACACCTCGCGCAACAGCGCCTGGATACCGCGGTCGTCCACGTCCGACAGGTTGTTGAAGACAAACATGAGGTCTTCGATCTGCGTCGACAGATCTTCGTCGACTTCGCGGATCGAATCCATGAGCGCGCCTTCGATGGAGCTGTCGAGGAAGTTCATGATATCCGCAGCACGCTTGATACCACCCAGGGTAGTACGCGACGTGTTGGCGTTACCCGAGAACTGCTTCTCGAGAATCTGGTTCAGTTCTTTAAGGGCCGCTGGCTGCACGGTGTTCAGTGACGACACCCGCAGAATAATGTCCAGCCGCACCTTGTGATCGAAATGGCCGAGCACTTCACCTGCCTGATCGGCATCCAGATACGCCACAACGATGGCCTGAATCTGCGGGTGCTCGAAACGAATCACGTCAGCCACAGCGCGCGGCTCCATCCATTTCAGGCTGTCCAGACCGCTGGTGTTGCCACCCAGCAGAATGCGGTCGATCAGACCGTTGGCCTTGTCTTCGCCCAATGCCTGGGTGAGCATTTTACGGATGTAACCGTCAGAGCCGACGCCCAGGCTGGTCTGATCGCCAACGATCTCGACGAACTCGGTCATCACCTCTTCGACCTGTTCGCGATGCACGTTACGCATCTGCGCCATGGCCACGCCGACCCGCTGGACTTCCTTGGGCCCCATGTGGCGCAAGACTTGCGCGGCATCGGTTTCACCCAGGGAAAGCAGCAGTACGGCAGCTTTCTCGACTTTACTCAGTTTGGCTACAGCGGCTCGATCATTCATCAGTGTTAATCCACTCTTTCACGACCTGGGCCACACGACCCGGATCTTCAGCCACCAAACTCTTGATTGCGTTCAGCTGTGCGTCATAACCCTCGGTCGGGCTAGGCAGCAGAATACTTTGCGGGCCACCCAGGCTGACGCGGTCGTTGGACAGCTCATCGGAGCCACCACCGCCCATGCCACCCATACCGCCCATGCCGTCGTCAAAACCGGCGAGTTGCTTGCTCTTGCCGTTGGTGATGTTGTTCAACACCGGACGCAAGACACCGAACACCAGAACCAGGATGAAGATGACACCCATCGCCTGTTTGACGATGTCCCAGAACCACTGCTGCGAGTAAAACGGAATATCCGGGATGACTTCGCCCTGCTCGGCCGAGAATGGCACGTTGACGACGCTGACGCTGTCACCACGGCTGGCATCGAACCCGACGGCGTTCTGCACCAGACGGGTAAAGCGGTTCAAGTCTTCTGCGCTCCACGGTGTGCGTGTCGCTTCACCATTGGCCGGGTTGATCTTGAGCTGGTCATCCACCACCACGGCAACCGACAGACGATTCAAACGGCCCTGCTGTTGCTTGGTGTGACTGATGGAACGGTCCAGCTCAAAGTTCTTGGTCGACTGCACGCGCTTGTCAGCCGGGTATGGCGCCAAGGCTGGCTGACCCGTGGCCGGGTCCATGATTTGTTGGCCGTTTGCATCCAGCAACGGCTGGCCTGGAGCAATGGCGGCAGCAGCACCGGCTGCACCGGCGCCCGGCGTTTGCGGTGCGGTTGCAGGACCTGGCGGCTGGTTGCTCAATGCGCCCGGAACACCTGATGCGCCTGAACTGCTGGAACGCTGCTCGTTGACCGACTGTTCGCTGCGCAACGCAGGCTGATCAGGGTTGAAGCTTTCTGCCGTTGACTCGACAGCACTGAAGTCCACATCGGCGGACACTTCCGCCTTGTAGCGATCAGTGCCCAGCACCGGACGCAGGATGTTCTGCACGCGCTGAGTCAACATGCCTTCCATGCGACGGGCATAGTCAAACTGCTTGCCCGCCATGGTCAGCTCGGAGTTCTCCGCCTGATCAGAAAGAAGATTGCCTTTCTGATCGACGACAGTGACCTGGGACTTGGTCAGCTCTGGAACGCTGGTCGCCACCAGATTGACGATGGCCATGACCTGGCTTGGCTCAAGGCTGCGGCCAGGGTAAAGCTCAACCAAAATCGAAGCACTTGGCTTGCGATCATCACGGACGAACACCGAGCTTTTCGGGATTGCCAAGTGCACACGGGCACCCTTGATGTTATTCAAGGACGAAATGGTCCGCGCCAGCTCACCTTCAAGGCCACGACGATAGCGCGTCGCTTCCATGAACTGGCTGGTCCCCAGGCCTTGATCCTTGTCCAGGATTTCAAAACCGACGTTAGCGTCAGTCTGGGCAATGCCAGCAGATGCCAGCTGAATGCGCGCACGTTGCACGTCATCAGCTTTCACCAGCAGCGCGCCGGAATTAGGCTCGACGGTGTAGGCAATATTGGCCGTGGTCAGCGTGTCCATGACCTGCTTGGCGTCCATGCCGGCCATGCTGCCGTACAACGGACGATAATCAGGTTGCTGTGACCAGAGCACTACGGCAAAGCCGATGGCCACACTGGCAGCCAGGCCGACCATAAGGCCAACCTGACGCAACATGGTCATCTCGGAGAGGTTTTCCAGGAAGGCCAGACCGAACAACGGTTTGCCTGCAGGAGCGCCTGTCTTGGCCGGAACGCTATCGGCGAGTGTTTCTGCCATGACTCAATACGTCCTTAAACCGGCATCTGCATGATGTCTTGGTAAGCCTGAACCAGCTTGTTTCGCACCTGGGTCAAGGCTTGAAAAGACACACTGGCCTTTTGGGACGAGATCATCACGTCAGTGAGGTCCACGCCGCTCTTGCCGATCTCGAAGGCGCTGGACAGCTGGCTGGAAGCCTGCTGAACGTCGTTGACCTTGTTGACGGCCTGGCCAAGCATGTCGGCAAAGCTGCTGGAGCCGATTTGCGGCGTAGCTGCAGCCTTGGGCGCAGCCATGGCATCCATCTGCATGGAGCGCATGTCCAACATCAAGCGATTAAATTCAACACCTTGGCTCATGGACGTTTCTCTCATAAGGGCCGCAAATTTTTGACACCGAGTCAGCGGTCAATAATGTCAAAGCAACAAGAGTGCCAGCTACATAGCAGCATATGGCCATCATAGTGCATCCAATCTATCGGCGAATTCCGCCAAACCCTGCTCTGGATAAGCATTTGGCTGATCCAGAGAGGTTAAAAATTTTAAATTTCAGGTCGATCTGCGACAAATAAGCGCAGGCAGAAAACTGTATCGGCTCTAAACGACAAACCATCAGGTCGCGAACAGATAACCTTCCACGTCCATCCCCGCGTCGCGCATCTGTGCCAGCTTGTAGCGCAACGTACGAGGACTTATACCGAGGCGCTCTGCCGCTTCTTTGCGGCGACCACGCTCAGCGCGCAGCGTATCGATGATCATCTGAAATTCGCGCCGCCGCAGGTCATCCCCCAGCGCGCCAGCCGAATCGCTGCCCGCCAGGTCCATCGGTGCAGAAACACCCACTGGCGCGGCTGGTGCCAATGAACCGCCAGCGGTTCCACTCAACGATGGCGCTGGCGCGTAAGACACAGGGCCGGTCAAGCAGAAGTCTTCAGCCTGAATCACACCGCCCTGCTGCAAAATCAACGCCCGTTGCACAGCGTTATCAAGCTCCCGGACATTCCCCGGCCAGGCATAACTCACCAGACAGGCTTGCGCCTGCGCCGACAGCCTGACGGCGGCGTGCTTCATTTTATTGGCATGCTTGGCAAGAAGACGCTCGGCGAGCGGCAGAATATCGGCAGTCCTTTGACGCAGCGGTTGCCAGGCCAACGGAAAAACCGAAAGCCGGTAGTACAAGTCTTCCCGGAAGCGACCTGCCGCTACTTCACCGGCCAGATCGCGGTTGGTGGTCGCAACCACCCGAATATCCAGGGTGATCGTCTTCTTGCCGCCGACCCGCTCAACTTCACGCTCCTGAAGAACCCGAAGCAGCTTGGCCTGCAAACCCAAGGGCATTTCCGAGATTTCATCCAGCAAGATCGTGCCGCCGTCGGCCTGCTCGAATTTGCCAGCCTGGGCGGCGATAGCGCCGGTGAAAGAGCCCTTCTCGTGACCAAATAACGTGGCTTCCAGCATGTTGTCGGGAATGGCTGCGCAGTTAATGGCAATGAACGGCTTTTCCGCGCGGGGCGAATGCTGATGGATAAAACGCGCCAGCACTTCCTTACCCGTCCCGGACTCCCCTGAAATCAACACGGTCGAATCGCTTTTCGCCACGCGACTGGCCAGGTTGAGCAACTGCGCGCTGGCAGGTTCGACGGCGATAGGACCCTCGTTGCCTGCCGGCCCCAGACGCCCCAAGGCATGTCGCTCTACCAGACCCAACAAAGCCTTGGGTTCGAATGGCTTGACCAGATAGTCGGCCGCGCCATGACGCATGGCATCCACCGCGCGATCCACTGCGCCATGAGCTGTCATCAACAGCACCGGCAACTGCGGGTGACGCTCACGCAGCAAACCAAGCAACTGGTGCCCGTCCATGCCCGGCATGTTGACGTCACTGATGACCAGCCCGAACGACTCATCAGCCGCCGCCAGCAAGGCGTCTTCCGCGCAGGCGACGGCGTGATAATCATGCCCCGCCAGTTCAAGAGTATCGCCCAGCGCTTCCCGCAATGAACGGTCGTCCTCGACCAGCAACACCTTGATCGCCATCAGCAGATTTCCTTTGCAGCGGAAACCGGAACCAGTGGCAACGAAACGATCGCACAGGTGCCGCGCCCGACACGGGATCGGTACTGCACGCTGCCCTGGTGCGCACGGGTAACCGCTGTCACCACCGCAAGCCCAAGACCGGTTCCCGTGGTCTTGGTGGTAAAGAATGGCTCGCCGATTCGGGCAAGTGCAGCGGCATCGATGCCACTGCCGTTATCACTGACACAAACCCGCAAAACATCACCACGGGCATAAGCGTGGATTTTCAGACGCGTACGCCCGGCACTGGCCTGCACGGCATTCTCAACCAGATTGAGCAAAGCACCGACCAGCGTGTCGCGATTGCACAGCAGCTGCCCAGGGACATCGTCACACTGCCACCGCACGGACAGATCGTCGGTTTGGGTATGCGCCGCAGCCTGCAGTGCCGCGAACAGCTGGTGCGGTGTAATGCGATCCGTCAACGGCAATTCGCCACGGGCAAAGACCAGCATGTCGCGGACCTGATGCTCCAGCTCATGCAAACGCTCCTTGAGGCGTCCGGCGAAACGCTGCTGGGTTTCCACCGGCAACTGCTGCTCTGTCAAATGACTGGCATAGATCAGCGCAGCAGAGAGCGGCGTACGAATCTGGTGGGCCAGCGAGGCGACCATTCGCCCCAGAGATGACAGGCGCTCATGGCGCGCCAGCTGCCCTTGCAGGCGACGGGTTTCAGTCAGGTCGTTAAGCAAGACCAGTTGCCCAGGCTCGGCATCCAGTGAACGCGTGGAGATGGACAGACGACGTCCATCCTTGAGAGAGATTTCATGGCCGTCGTCTTCGCGAGGCGCAAAGCAACGGCTGATGACGTGTCGCCAGAGCTCACCCACCAGAGGTTGCCCGAGCAGATCCACCGCAGCCGGGTTTGCTTCGCGCACAACGCCCATGGCGTCGATCACGATCACGCCGCCGGGCAACAGATCCAGAAGGTTCTGCAAGCGGAATGCAAGCCGTTCTTTTTCTGCCAGCTCCTGCATACGCTGAGCACTGACCACCGCCAGTTCGCCCTTGAGCTCAGTAACCCGTGCTTCCAGCAAGCTGTAGGAGTCCGTCAGTTGCGACGACATCTGATTGAACAGCTGAAAGGCATGCTCAAGCCCCTGACGACTTTCCAGTTCGAGGGACAGCGGAACTTGAAGTGCAGAATCAGACGACAGCTGCTGAACGGCCTGGGACATAGGTAATCTCTCGCGTGGCGAACCGTCAGTAAAAACGGTATGTTCCAGGAGACTTAGCAATCCTCGTGCCGAAAAAAAAGCCCCTGATAATTCAGGGGCTTGGCTTTATTTCAATGCAGCAAGCGTCAATCATCTGCCTGTTCATCACCGTCACGTCGCGTCATGCCGTACTTGCGCATCTTCTCGACGAGCGTTGTACGACGAATCCGCAGACGCTCGGCGGCTCGAGCCACAATACCGTTGGCATCGTCCAGCGCCTGCTGAATCAGCCCCTGCTCAAGACCACCCAGGTAATCCTTCAGATCCAGACCTTCCGGAGGCAGAACCGCGCTGTTGGCGAAGTTTGGCGTATGACCATTGATCGCAACGCGCTCTTCGAGATCGCTGCGGATACCTTCAACCATCTGCTCGTCTTCATCATCGACGTAGCGGAATTTCTTCGGCAACTCCGCGACGCCAATCACGCCGTACGGATGCATGATCGCCATGCGCTCAACCAGATTGGCGAGCTCTCGCACATTGCCCGGCCAGGCATGGCGACACAGCGACATGATGGCTGCCGAGTTGAAACGAATAGAGCCACGCTTCTCGTGCTCCATGCGCGAGATCAGTTCGTTCATCAACAGCGGAATATCTTCAACCCGCTCACGTAACGGCGCCATTTCGATCGGGAACACGTTCAGACGGTAGTAAAGGTCCTCACGGAAACTGCCGATCTCGATCATGGTTTCGAGGTTTTTGTGCGTCGCGGCAATAATGCGAACGTCGACACTTTGCGTCTTGTTGCTGCCCACCCGCTCAAACGTGCGCTCCTGAAGAACCCGCAACAGTTTGACCTGCATGGGCAGCGGCATGTCGCCGATTTCGTCAAGGAACAACGTACCGCCGTTGGCCAACTCGAAACGACCGGCACGGCTGGTAATGGCGCCAGTGAAAGCGCCCTTCTCGTGGCCGAACAGTTCGCTTTCCAGCAACTCGGCAGGGATCGCCCCGCAGTTGACCGGCACAAATGGCGCTTCACGACGCTTGGAATGGTAATGCAGGTTGCGGGCGACCACTTCCTTGCCCGTACCGGATTCGCCAAGGATCAGTACGGTCGCGTCAGTGTCGGCGACCTGCTGCATCATCTGGCGTACGTGCTGAATGGCGCGACTGGTGCCCACCAGACTACGGAACAGGTTGGGTTCGCGATGACGACCGCGCTCACGCGCCTGATCGTACATCTCCCGGTAAACCTGGGCCCGGTGCAGCGAATCGAGCAACTTGCTGTAGCTCGGCGGCATCTCGAGACTCGAGAGCACGCGGCGACGCAAATCTTCGGGAAGTTCAGCAGGAGAAGAATTTTCTCCCAAAAGCAAAACGGGAAGGAACTCATCCCATGCTGCGACTGTCTTAAGCAGTCCTTGAAGACTGCCCGGGGCATTGACACTGCCGACAAGCACGCAAAGCACTTCGCGAGTGGACGTCAGAGAGCCGACAACCTGCTGCCAGTCCTGGCTTGAGCAGGACAGATTTTCTTCGCCAAGAAAATTCAGAATAACCGCCAAATCACGGCGGCGCTGGCTGTCGTCATCGATCAGGAGAATCTTGATTTCACGCCACATGCAATAGCAACTTCCCTAGTCAACTCAATGCCCATACATGGGGCAGCTTGGTATCCCGGCCACTGCTTATACCGAGAACCAGAAAATAGTAAACATCGCTAGTTAAGTCAAAATACCGTAAACAGTCAAATTTATGGCGTAAAGCTTTTTTTGACCAACCGGTCACGAATCAAATAGATGGTAAACCTTTGCTGCATTTTTGGCTTGGTTGATTTGCGTCATTTCATCGACGATAGCCTGACGCTCACCGGTAGCAGTGTCGATGAGTTGCCGATAGACCGTCAATAACTCTTCAAGATTGCTGCGCAACTCAGGACCATCAGGCGCATCTTCGCGGATAACGTCTTCGACACAGGCACGACAGGCCAGGTCCAGCTTGACGATCGTTTCCCAGTCACGCTCGGCCAACGCGCCAACCAGCGCTTCGCGAGTTTCTTCGATACGCTTGAGTGCAGCACTCATGTCAATATCCTCAGTACAATCTTGTTATTTGATCTTAGTGGCCCGCGATTGCGTCCCAGCCTTCTTTGACCGTGCCCAGCAAACCGCCAACTTCGTCGAGAATTTTCGGGTCGCTTTTTATATTAGCTTCAGCCAGGCGTTTCATCATATAGACGTACAGGTTATCAACGCGAGTCAGCGTGTCGGCAGAATTTTCCATATCCAGGCCTTCACGCAAACCGCCGACGATCTCGATGGCCTTGCCGATCAACACACCTTTGGAGGCGATATCCTTGCGCCCGATAGCGCCCTTGGCCTGAGCAATACGATCCAGCCCGGCCTCCATCAGCATTTGCACCAGACGGTGAGGGGTAGCCTCCGAAGCCTGTGCATGGGAGTTCACTTTCTGATACTGCCGAAGGGCTAACATCGGGTTCATGATGTACCTCGTCAAAGATTTAAAACTTCGTATGAACAGCTTATCGACGTATCGGCGACAAACTTTAGGCCAGAAGCCAAAAACCCGGCATGCGTATGGACGCAGCCGGGCCTTTGTGAACCAACCAGCCTCAGGAAGCAGAGGTACGGGCGTTCAGTGCATCGAAGAACGATGTGATACTGGACAACGTTGATTTCATTTGCCCAACAGCCAGGTCCATGGCGTTGTATTTGGCAGTCAACGTCGCGGTCAGGGTCTCAACCCGTAGATCCAGCGCGGCCTTCTGAGCGAGCAGGTCAGCCTTGGTCTTGTTCAACTGAGTGGTACGGACGTCCATGACGCCGCCCGTCGAAGTGTACGGATCCAGCGCCTTGCTCATCCGCTTCAACAAGCCGTCGCTGCCATCCTCCTTGGTACCCGCGAACAGCTGCTGCACATCGCCGCCAAGCCCCTTGGCCATGGCCGCAGTGTACTTGCCAGTATCAAACGCCAGCTTGCCGCCCACTTGATCGGTTTGAATACCCAACTGCGAAAGGGTCGACAGCTTGCCACCCGAAGACGTGTCGTTCAGCACCGAACGCATGGTAGCCAACAAATCACGTGCAAGTGAATCGCCGCCCAAAGCCGCAACGCCTGTCAAATCACCATTGGAGTCAGTCGTAGCTTTGGTCAGCGTGTTGATGGTACTGACCACGGTGTTATAGGCATCAACGAAGGCCTGTAAAGAGGTCTTCAAACCGTCGGAGTTGGCACCCACAGTTACTACTGTCGGCGTCTTGGTTTCAGCAACCGCCGTGAAGCTCAAGCCCGAGACAGCGGTGTCGTAAGTGTTGGTGGAGCTTTTGATCGACAGACCACCAACCTTGATCTCGCCATCAATTGGCGCGTCGCCGATTCGACCAGCACTGGTCGCATCGGAAGCATCCAGCGCACCCGAACCGATGGTCAGGCCGCTAACGCTGCTACTCGTAGTGATATCCGAACCGGCACCGGTTTTTGTCGAACCGAACACCAGGCGCGAGCCTGTAGCGTCAGTGATGATGTTGGCACTGACCCCACTGGTGGAGGTTTTGGAGTTAATCAGGTCTCGAACCGATTGCAGTGTCGAGCCTTCTGGAATGTTGAACTGCGTATCAACGCTATTTTGAGTGATGGTCAGGGAACCACTCGGAATAGCACTGGCAGCCGCCGTGTCAAAGGATGCCGAAGCCACGCTTGAACTGGTGGCCAGTTTCACGACCTCGACTGCGTAAGTACCCGCAACCGCAGTGTTTTTAGCAGTTACAGTCAATACGGTAGGCGCCGACGACGTTGCAGAAAAGCCGTTGAAAGCGGGCGTGTCTGTCTTGCCGAGATTAGTCAGCGCAGTCTGGAAGGCATCAAGCGCAGAGTTCAGCGTGCTGATCCCTGACAACTTGGTGGTGTTCAGCGTGGTCTGCTTGGCTATCTGGTTTGTTTTGGCGGACTTGTCCGAGTCAACCAAAGATTTAACAAGGTCGCCGATTGCCAGACCCGAGCCCAAGCCAGAGGATGTAATTGTACCTGCCATGAATTTCTCCTTCAGATTTCAGCGGTCTTTTGCCTTTGCAACAAAACAAAAGAACCCATCACATCGCTCACACCAGTATCAAACCCTGGCGTCGAACAATAAGCTGTGTGCGTTATGCAGGCTGTCGGCGATTTTCAGTGCCTCCGCTGACGGCAACTGTCGCACGACTTCCCCGGTGTCGCCCGCAATCACTTTTACAACGATTTCGCCCGACGACTCGTCGATCGAAAACTCGAGATTGCGCTTTACCGATTGCACAAACTTTTCAATTTCCTGCACTGCCGACTCAAGCCTCTGAGACCTTTCAGCTTCCGAAACCTTGAGTGCCTCTTTACTTTCGGAGGACTCCGAAACTACGGCAGGTGTCAGCACAACCGCAGCCTGAGGGACCTCAGCCGGTTTTTCAGCAACAACAGGCGTCGGTTTAACGGCCTGGTAAGACAAGCTCAATTTAACGCTCATGTCCATATCCATCACCTCCTCAAAGTAAAAAAGCGGAGGAGTACGAACCGCATACTCCCCCGCCAAGTCTTACACCGATATTACTGAAGCAGTTTCAGTACAGCGGATGGCAGCTGGTTGGCCTGAGCCAGAACAGCTTGCGAAGCTTGCTGCAGAGTTTGTTGCTTGGTCAGGTTAGCAGTCTCTTCTGCGAAGTCGGTATCCTGAACGCGACCCAGTGCAGCGGTGGCGTTTTCGTTTACGTTCTGCAGGTTGGAGATGGTGCTGGTCAGACGGTTTTGCGAAGCACCGAGGTTCGAACGGGTTTCGTTGATTTTCGACAGTGCATCGTCGATCGAGCTGATCGCTTTGTCGATATTGGTCGCAGCGGTAGCCGAGTCAGCGCCGGTCAGAGCCAGAGTGCCACTGTCTACAGACAGAGCGACTGCGCCGAAGCCAGTGCTCAGAACCAGGTCGATGTGGTTAGCGTCGCCAGTGTTGGAACCAACTTGCAGAGTCATGGTGCCAGCAGTACCGTCGAGCAGGTTTTTGCCGTTCAGGTTGGTGCTGGTAGCGATACGAGTCAATTCGTCAGACAACTGAGCGAATTCAGCGTTGGTCGCTTTCTGCTCGGAAGTACCGTTGGTACCGTTACGTGCCTGGATAGACAGTTCACGCATACGCTGCAGAAGGTTGGTGGATTCTTGCAGAGCGCCTTCAGCGGTCTGAGCCATCGAGATGCCGTCGTTGGCGTTCTTGATTGCTACGGTCTGGCCGCGAACCTGGCTGGTGATACGGGTTGCGATCTGCAGGCCGGCTGCGTCGTCTTTGGCGCTGTTGATTTTCAGGCCAGAAGACAAGCGAGTCATGGAAGTGGACAGAGCGTCGGAGGCGCGACCCAGGTTCTTCTGAACAGCAAGGGAAGCAACGTTAGTGTTTACGCTTAAAGCCATGATGAAATCCTCATTGGTTGGGTGCTGCGGCTTCCGGCCCTGGCGACAGCCGGGTTGGCACAGAGAACCTTCGTAATAGTTATCGTCGTCTACCCTGTTTGCTTTAGGTGTATTTGAAAAAAAATTCCAGTGCTTGAGAGATTTTTTTCAAAAACAACGACTTAACGAAAAAACACATTAACCAAGAGGTCTTGCAACTTTCGACAAAACCAGAACGCCGTCAAAAAACCGCCTTGATCTGGCCTTTAGCCTCTAAGCAAATCTGCCAGTTCGTACTGCATATAGTCGGCCAGTCCAAGCCAATCCTGAGCCTGTTGACACGCCAGCATGATCGTCAGCAACTGCACCCATTGCTGCTGCACGTCGGGTGAGCGCTTATCGAGATGGCCGCCAGCACTTTCGAAGACATCAATCATATCCAGCCCCGCCTCGACGCTACGCCCCAAACGAAACAGACCGGCGCATGCGGTGCAGTGCGCGATACATTGCTCGACCGTCGTCATTGCACGAACTCCTTATTAAAAGCTGTGCCGGCGATCATCGCCCCTGCCCGGCTGCTATTAAGGAACTGCACGTGAGGGTGCAGGTAGATATAGCGCTCCAGCTCGCCGAGATAGCGGCGGAAATTCAGTTGCGTCCTGACTCGCTGGCCATAACCGTCAAGCACCCATTGCCGGGCATGATCGATAGAAGGACCAAGCGTTCCGTCGGCCCACCCGGCATGGGTCTTGTTCATCGGATAAGCGAAATCGGTACCGAACAGTGTCACCCGCGACGCCCCCATCTGCACGGCCAGATCCACCGCAGGATGAATCACGCTGCCGCCGCCGAACAACTCGCCACGGCTAACGTGCTTGCGCAACTCATCATGTATCGAGCCTGGCGAATAACTGGCGTATCGCGGCCCTTCCCAGGCCTGGATCACCAGAGGGTCGCTCAAGGGCTTATAGACCAGCACGATTTCTGCCGAGTCAGCCGGTGGCAGGTGTGCAGTCGTGATCTTCTGATCAATGCTCACCACAAAGTCCGGCCTTATGCCGTGGGCAAGCAGCGGTTTGTAGGCGGTGTCGACACAGATAAACAGTGGACGTTGCTCGCCCGCACGAATGCTCAGCAGCCTTTCAAAGTGCTGCTCAAGACTCGGCCCGGTGCCTATCACATACATTTCCCGGCTCACGTGCTGGCCGAACAGCTCGGTCACGTCCCGGTCGGAGCTGACCAGCTCAAGGTTCGCCAGCAAACGCTCAACGATGTGCGGCGCTTGCGGATCGAACTCACGATTATTGAAATGCAGATGGACTTCACTGACCAGTCGGTCCCGAATCCGCGCATTGACCTCATCCGCCAGCTCCAGCTCGGCAGGCAAGGCGAAGAACGGCAACTGAATCTCGCGGTTATCAGCGGCATAACCCAGCTCGACCCGAGGATCGCTGAGCCAGGACGTCTGATCAGCAAGCCTGAGCACCAGCGAGAACAAAGCCCCGTTGAGGATATGCACCTGCAAGCGCCGCAAGTCGGGACGCTCCAGCAATACCTGCTGCAGGTCGCCAAGCCCGGTGCCATATAAATGCAGCAGTGATGCGCCAGCCGGAAGGCTGGCGGCCTGCAACCGCGCCTCGGCGTTTCGGTCGTGGCGACTGGTCAGCTGTATACCCGAGACACTCAGGGTCGCTTCAAGTCCATTAACCAGTTCGACCTGAAGCGCCTCGTAATCTTCATCCAGCAACCTGGCAAACACCTGCGGCCAGCGATCCTGAAGCACCGCGGCATTTAACTGGAAGCTGTCATCCATAAGACCTCACCCAAACTCCGGACAAAAAAATAGCGCTCAAGAGTAACCGTCCTGAGCGCTATTTTTTACTGCAATATTCGATCAGGGCCGATAAATGATCGCCGAGCCCCAGGACAAGCCAACGCCAAAACCGCTGAGCGCAACGCGTTTCCAGCTGGCATCCAGCACATGCTTCTCAAGCAGCAATGGGATGCTGGAAGAAATGGTATTACCCGTTTCCAGCATGTCTTTGATGAATTTTTCCGGCTCGCCTTCAAAGCGTCGCGCCACGGCATCGACAATCGCCGCACTGCCCTGGTGAATGCAGAACGCGTCAATATCGCTTTGATCCAGATCCGACTCCTGCAACAACTCATGCAGGTGTGCAGGTACCTTGAGCAGTGCGAAGTTGAAAACCTGGCGGCCATTCATGAAGAAGACGCCATTGCTGACTTTCAAGTGAGCAGCGCCGGAGCCGTCGGTACCGAACTTGGCCTTGCCCAGTTGCCAAGGCGCGTCCTCGCCCATCCAGGTTGCAGTGGCGGCATCGCCAAACAGCATCGTGGTGTTGCGATCTTCCGGATCGACGATCTTCGAATAAGGATCGGCAGTGACCAGCAGACCGTTTTTCAGGCCTGCTGCTTCCATGAAACCTTTAAGTGCATAAATGCCGTAAACATAACCGGAGCAGCCAAGGGAGATGTCGAACGCGGCCACATTCGTTGGCAGGCCCAGTTTGTCCTGAACGATAGCGGCAGTGTGTGGCAAGCCTTCCTCGTCACCGTTCTGCGTGACAACAATCAGCGCATCGATGGACTCGCGTTTGAGGTCCGGATTATTGGCGAACAGGGCGTTGACTGCCTCGACGCACAGATCGGAGGTTTCCTGTGCATCATCCTTGCGCGGTAGAAAAGCGGAGCCGATCTTGCCAAGGATGAATTCGTCATCCTTGCCGAATTTCGCACCCTGGGCGTAGTTGTCGACGCCAGCCAGAGGTACGTAACTCGCTATGCTTTTTATGCCAATCATCATGGCTTCCCAATATAAATAGCTGAATATCACCGTTTGCCCGATGACTCGGCATCGAAAACAAATGGCTTTTGACCCATGAAAAAAGAGCAGCGAAGGAGTTTGACCGGTCCCGGATTACCGTGAAATCAGCCTGACGCCATCATCGCCCGCGAGCACGATACAGTGAAGATGCGCGTTATGACTCATAGGTCACTAAGTTTTATACCCTTTTAGCGCATGGCATGACACTGTTGAGGGCTGTCATCGTGCAGGGATTCACTAAAAAACTTCAAGATGTCATGGAGATATGAGTGGGGTTTCTTCATATCTGTCGTGTAGCTACTCTTGTGTACATATCCGTTACCGTGTTCATGGCTGATATTGGTTGCGCTTTTACAGCGCCTCACTTTTGAAAGGAGCCCAAAAGTAAGCAAAAGGCTCTTGCCCCACCACTTGGCACCTCGCTGTCGCTCGGTGTACCCGCCCGCAGATCCTGAACCGTGGGGCGCCGCAACGGGCCATCCATGGCCCAATGCGGCTAACCCGGCGTCCTTGCCGGGTTGCCCACGGTTCAGGATCGGCGGGCGGCCATCGTGGTTAACGGGGCGCCTCAGATCAAAATCAAAAGCGCGGCGGCCTGACAGCCGACCTGTTGTGTGGATTGCCGGGCATCTGTAGGAGCTGCCGAAGGCTGCGAGGCGGTGTGTCAGACAAGACCTTTGTTGGCTTTGCTGACATCTCGCGAACAAGTTCGCTCCTGCCGCTCCGCGGTGAAACCGCTGCTTTTGATCTGCTTTTGATTTTAGGCGCCCCGTTAAACCACGCCGGCCGGAATTCGATATTGCTGTGTGGGGCAAACCGGCAGGGATGCCGGTTTAGCCGCCTCAGGCCATGGATGGCCGGTGGCGGCGGCCCCACGCAGCAATGTCGGATTACGGGTATGCCGAGCGACAGCGAGGCACCCAGTGGTGGGGCAAGAGCGTTTTGCTTACTTTTGTCTGGGCCGGCTTCCGGATGTTCAAAAGTGAGGCGCTGTAAAAGCGCAACCAATAGAAGCCATGACTACGGTAACGGATATGTACACCGAAGTGCGAGCAAACCAAGAAACATAAACGCCCCCGCAAACATCGCAAGGGCGTCAGGACTCACGCAGAACTAGACGAACAACTGCGACCAGTTCACACCGCTCGGCTCACCCAGCTTGAAACCCTTCCCCGTCAACGACAGGTTCTTGTTGTAAGCCTGATCATGCTCGAATTGCCCAGCCCACTTACCCTTCAAAGTCGCAAGAGCCTGCGGCGCGTCCGGCAGAACACCCGAATGACAGATATGCGCCTGCGGCGTCCATACCGTCATGAAACCGAGCTGACCAATGTTCAGACAAAGATCGACATCACTGAAGGCCTGCGCGAAATCACCTTCGTCAAAACCACCCACCTCATCAAACAGTTCCTTGCGCACCATCAGACACGCAGCCGAAACGGCCGAGTAGTTTTGCGTCACCTGCAGACGACGCATATAACCCGACTCCTCCGAATCCAGACCAATAAATGGCGAGCCCACACCGCCATTCAAGCCCAGGATCAAACCAGCCTGAGTGATCTTGCCCTCGGCATCCGTCAGCCTTGCACCCACCACCCCGACTTCGGGACGCTGGGCCTGGTTGAGCAGATTGCCTATCCAGTTCGGACCGACCACCTCACTGTCGGCCGCCAGCCACAACAGGTATTCACCCCGGGCCTGAGCGGCAATGACATTGCACGACGCGGAGGGACTTAGCCCCGCCTCGACCTCAAGCACCCGCACCCGGCCGCCAGGCTGCTCCAGCTGACCCAGCCATTCCAGCATTTGCGGTGCCATGCCCTGATGACTGGCCAGCAGCACTTCAAAACGCAGGTAGCGGGTGCGTTGCAGGATGCTGATCAGGCAGCGCTGGAGAGGCTCAAGCTCGACCTCGCCGTGCAGAATGACGCTCACCAGTGGACGCTCGGTATGGCGATAGTCGATGTGATGGATACCATTGGCCTCGCACGTGACCTGCGCCTTATAGCCACGCGCACTCAAATGGCGGGTCAATGCCAGTCGCTCTTGAGTATTTTCAGTAGTCGACGGCGTATCACAAATCATCAACGGCTCATCGAGATGAGCCAGCCAGCCCAGACCGCCTTGCTGGATAATTCTCAACAGCAGGTCGAATTCCAGCGCGTCGGTGAATTCAGCAGAGTAACCACCGGCCTCGATCAGCACATCACGACGGACCAGCCAGTGGCGAGCCATCAATGACGGAATGCTTTGCAGCAGATCCAGGTTGAAGCCTGGTCGGAAAATATCCCGCAACGCCCCGTTTGCCTGACGATGAATTTCGTCGGCGCAGACGGCGCGGCACTCCGGAGCGGCCAGCAACTCAAGGCCGGCCAGCAAAAGGCCGGCCGCTGTGAACTGGTCACCGGCTTCGGCCAGCATCAGCCAGTCCGTGGATAGCTGGCGAGCAATCTGGTTGAGTTTCTCGACATAGTTGGTCTGGGTGACTTTGACGAAGTGCAGCGTGCTGCCGAACGTCGTCGCACTTGGCGGTTCATCGGTCGTGAACACCACCACCTTGAAGCCCTTGTAGAGACCTTCGACCAGGCTGTCGAGTGTGGTCTGCAACTTATGGATGTCGTTGTCGAGATTGAGTACCAACAGACCAAATTGCGGCGGCGTGCCTTTAGTCCCGAGATAGCGGCCTATTGTGCCCTGCTCCTCAGTACTTGCGGTGCGTAATGCCAACCAGTTCAGCAATCGACCTGATTGCATGCCGGCGAGCATCTGCTGGCTGTCATATTCATGAAGCGAATCAAGACGCTCGGCCCATGCGTGCATCTTGCGCGCATCATCATGCTCCTCGTTGAGTTCAAGCTGGTGAGCCAGTTCTTTGACCACCCGACGGTTGAAGGCATTGAGTTGCATCGCATCCCACAGGCGGGAGACTCGCGTCTCGGCCGTGTCGGTGGCACGAACGGCCAACAGCTCTTCCTGCTGAGCCCATGCACCTTCAAGCATCGTAAGCTGAATGCGCGCGGCAGGCATCGCATGCAGGAAAAACTCGATTTCGGTCAACTGGTCAAAAAATGCCTGGTTGTAAAAAGGCATTTCCACATACTGCATGGGACCAAAACGGCGTTCCGGCCCAACCTCGGGGACGTTCCAGGTCGATTCGAAAATTGGTTCGTTAGTCAGCGAGCGGCGAGCAATCAAACATTCACCCATCGCGTTAAAGCCATCTACCACCACCTGACGGCGCTGCTCCACGCTGAGATCCTTCATACCCACTGGCAGCGATGCGCAGAAATCAATAAACGCTTCACGTTCCCTGACCGATTGCTCATCGGTGAATAGCAGGGAGTGGGAGACTTCTGTGTTGTGCTCGGAGGTACCGATATTGACCTCCCGAACGACATACGGGGCATGCAGTACTCGAGCCTTGGCCGAGGCGACAAGAAAATACGTGTGGCCAATTTCCTGCCACTGCATCGAGGTATTTTCCGGCAGTGTGGCGTACCACTCCTGCAGTAGCGAAGTGCGGGTAACGGCATAGAAAGGCGGCACAAACTGCCCCATGAACTCGACCACACGTTCCTGGGCCAGATCAGAGCCGTAATCTTCCTGGATCTTCTTGTCGCGACGGAGGTATTTGACCTGCTTGCCAAGGGACGCGTACATCAGGCAATAGCCGTGGCACATGCCGTAATCAGGGTTGTCGTGCAGGAAATCCACTGAAGCCTGCAACGTGTCGTGCAGGATGAAATCGTCATCCGAGACAAATACCATGTAAGGCGTGGAAACCAGCGGAACCCCATACACCAGCTTGGTCTGCAAGCCCCAATAACCAAACTGCGGCAGGTACTGATAGTCGATGTCGGCAACCGTTTGCGTCGGCAGGTCCGTTGCTTTCTCGGCAGATGAGTCCAGGACCAGAATCCTGCAAGGCAGCGTCTGATAGTAGCGCAACGCCCGACGCAGAAAAGCCGGACGATTGTGACTGATGATCACCAGCGTAAGCTGTTCACTCAAAGGCGGGCGATGGCTGGTAAGGTGCTGGCCTTGCATAAATAGTCCCCGTGCAACAGGCGATAAAGGATTCAATGACTTTGCGTTCAATGACTAGCGGACCCGACGCAGATAACCGTCCATCGCCACAGTGATCAGCAATTTGTTGTGAATCGACTCATCGATCACAAAATCGGCGTTTTCCTTGAGGTAGGCCCATACGGCGGTCTTCGGGTTATCGCCTTTGCCCCATGGGCGATCCGGGAACGCGTCCTCGGGCATGTCTTCCACCACCGTATCCATCACCACGCAATAGCTGTCCACGGAAACCAGCGGGGAATAAAGACGCAACTCTTCAAGCACGTGCTCGTGAGTGTGATTGGAGTCCAGCACCACGATGACTTTCTTGCCCGCCGCGATAGCACGCACTTGCTCGGCAGTCGCCGGATCAATGCTGGAGGCCTCGATCATCTGGATACGCTTGCTCATCGGGTGGCTTTCAATGGCCTCGCGGTTGTGCGGGCGAATATCACGGTCGATACCCAGCACTTCGCCATGCCCCTGCAGCTCAAGCAGGGAAGCGTAATAGATGATAGAACCGCCATGAGCGATGCCGCATTCGATGACCAGATCCGGCTTGATGCGCCAGATCAGTTCCTGCATCGCCATCATGTCTTGAGGCAACTGAATGATCGGGCGCCCCATCCAGGAAAAGTGATAGGTGTATTTGTGCCGGGCCGACTCGTTGTAGAACTCTTGGGCAAGGGCCTTGAGCTTCTGGTCCTGGCCCTGGTCGTTGACTTGCTCGTCGCATTCACGCTGGAATACTTGCAGTGCTGTATCCGTCATTTTTCTGTTCTCGATAAAGATAAGTTGAACCAATAGCCAAAGGCCTTGCGAGAAAAATCTTGCCAATGTGCCGACGCGAACCGGCGCGCATGGTGGCGCTCAACAGCAGTTATTCAGCGCCCTGCCGCCCTTCACTCAAGAGTCCCAGCAGCCGCTTGTTGTCACCCCAGAACGCCATGGGTTCATGGGGGGAATAACCGTAATGCCCCAGATTCAAATGCAACGAGCCCCCTCTCACCCGCAACCGCTGCTCGACCAGCGCCCGAACCGAGATCGGCTGACCGCTGGCGCAATTGACGACGCCCGAGAAATCCCGGCAGTGCAGCACGCCGACAAGATTGTCGGCAGCCACTTCAATCGCGAGATAGTCCCGCAACTGGTCACCCGCCGACATGTTGAAGGAGCTGTCACCGGCATCGATCGACCGGTCAAGGCTGGCCAGCAGACTGTTGCTGTTTTGCCCCTCACCATGCAGATAGAACAGGCGAACCCATTGCAGCGTGAAAGCCTGCTGCCGCTGCAAACTTTCCAGAAACAGACGCAAGGTGTTTTTAGCAAGGCCGTAGGGATTGGTCGGCTGAGCCACGGCGTTTTCATCCAGGGCACCACTTTGCATGCCGTACTCGAAGCAGGTGCCCGTCACCATCACCTGACCGACACCGGCCTCAACGACAGCTTTGATAAAGCGGTAGTCCGCGAACAGGTTCTGCTCGAAATGAAACAAACCCTGGTAGTTAGGCAGGCCTGGCCAGGCCAGATGCACGAGGGCATCGATACCCTTGGTAAGCGCCGCCACATTGAGATCATCAGCGTGAATATCCGCGCTGACGAACTCGACGTCTTTTATCCACGGCATGCTTTGTGCGACCTGAGCATTGCGGGCAACGGCGCGGACACGGCAGCCTTTGTTCAGCAAAGCGCTGACAACATGGCGGCCGACAAACCCGGTCGCCCCCGTGACCAGTACATGCAAGCCCGTCACAGGACTTTCAACTCTGGAATAGCCACGACAAAACGCCCTCCCCAACTGTTCACACCCGCGAACTGCCCGGTGATCTCATCGATCAGATTCCAGGGCAGCACTAATACGTAATCAGGCTTTTCCAGCGCGATACGCTCAGGCTCGACCACCGGAATGCGACTGCCCGGCAGGAACTTGCCTTGCTTGTGTGGGCTGGCGTCAGCGACCCACGCCAACAGATCGGGCTTGATGCCCGCGTAGTTGAGCAGGGTGTTGCCCTTGGCCGCCGCGCCGTAGCCGACCACGCGCTTGCCATCGGCCTTGGCCTGCAGCAGGAAGCGCAGCAACTCATGCTTGATACGCTCGGCAGCCGGAGCGAGGCTGGTATAGAACTGCGCGGTTTGCACCCCAGTGTTCAACTCGGCCTCAAGTACACGCTGCACAGCGGGCATCTGATCATGCTGTCCACCGTCGGCGCGTTGCACGAAGACCCGAAGTGAGCCGCCATGAGTGGGCAGTTCACTGACGTCGAACACGCTCAGGCCATTACGCTCGCACAGGGTCTGCACCGCAGTGAGCGAGAGGTAGGAATAGTGCTCGTGATACAGCGTATCGAATTGCGCACCTGCCATTAACGTCAGCAGATGAGGAAACTCGAAAGTTGCCACGCCGCCGAGTTTGAGCAAGGTGGCGAAACCGCTCAGGAAATCATTGATGTCCGGTACATGGGCCAACACGTTGTTGGCGGCCATCAAGTCAGCAGCCCAGCCCTGCTCCAACAACTGCGAAGCGCTCTCACGGCCAAAAAACAGCTCGCGAATCTCCAGGCCTTTGGCCCGCGCTGCCTGCGCTGTGCTGTGGGTCGGCTCGACCCCCAGACAGGCAATCCCGCGTCGGGCTACATACTGCAACAGGTAACCATCGTTGGCCGCGACTTCCACGACCCGGCTCTGCTCATTCAAGCCAAAACGCTCGACCATGGTCGCCACGTAGTGCTCGGCATGCTCCAGCCAGGTACTGGAAAAAGAACTGAAGTAAGCGTAATCGGCATCAAACAGGCTGTCGGCCCGCGTGTAGTCCTCGGTCTGCACCAGCCAGCAGGACTGGCAGACCTGAACTTTCAGCGGCACCCACTGCTCGGCGCTGTCCAGTTGCTCTGCCCGCAGGTAGGCGTTGGAAGGCGGCGATGTCCCCAGATCAATCAGCGGCAGGCTCAAAGCTGCACCGCACCCACGGCAATTCATAAACGCACTCCGGCGAATTGGGCATCCAGCAAGGGATGCGAAAGATCTCTTTCCGACAGATTCTTGACGGGGAGCGGCCAGGTAATACTCAGGCGTGGGTCGTGCACGCTGAGCCCACCTTCGTGACCTGGCGTGTAATCGGCGCTGTGCAAATAAAGCAATTCGGCGTCGTCGGTCATGGCCTGAAAGCCATGGGCGAAACCGGCCGGCAGCAGCAGGCTGCGACCGTCACCCGCTCGCAGGTATTCGGCATGCCAGTGCAGGAAGGTCGCCGAATCGGGACGCAGATCCACCGCAACATCCCAGACTTCACCCCGCAGACAGCTGATCAACTTGGCTTCCGGCAGGCTGGCATTCTGAAAATGCAGGCCGCGCACAGTCCCGCGCTCACGCGTACAGGAATGATTGATCTGACGGATATGAAACGGCTGGCCAAACTGGCTGAGGCCGCCTTCGCAAAACAGTCTGGAGAAATGCCCGCGCTCATCGGCATGGTATTTATGTTGAACGCTGAACAACCCTTCCAGCGGCAACGCATGCAACATGAACTCGCTCAATGCGACCCCCGATACAGATTCAATTGAGTGAGGGTCACCTCACGCATGTTTTTGCCAGCCTTCCAAGCCAGGTGCCAGTCCAGCGTCTGCTCCAGACATTGCTGCAACGACCAGCGAGGTTTCCAGCCCAGGATCTGCCGGGCACGGCTGCTGTCCAGGCGCAAGAGACCGGCTTCATGCAAATCACTGGGCTCTATACGCAAGCCGGGGGCTTGAGGCCAGCGACGGGCAAGCAGTTCGACCACTTCGCCCACGCTGCACATGTCTGCTTCACCAGGACCAAAGTTCCAGGCACCGGCAAACTCCGGGCCTTGCTGATACAACCCGGCCGCCAGTAAAAGATAGCCAGCCAAAGGCTCCAGCGCGTGCTGCCAGGGGCGAACCGCCTGCGGGTAACGCAGGGTTACCGGCTCACTGGCAGACCAGGCCTTGAGTACATCGGGAATCAGGCGCTCCGGTGCAAAATCGCCACCGCCCAGCACGTTACCTGCACGGGCAGTGGCCAGCGCCAGGCCGTGCTCGGCGTAACGTTCTGCCGGAAAAAACGAAGCCGCGTAAGACTGGGCCAGCAACTCGCAACAGGCCTTGCTGCTGCTATAAGGATCATGCCCGCCCAGCGGCTCGTTCTCGCGGTACGGCCAGAGCCATTCCTGATTGGCGTAGACCTTGTCGGTGGTGACCAGCACGCAAGCGCGGACGCCGCCAACCTGGCGAATGGCTTCGAGCACGTTGAGCGTGCCCATGACGTTGCTTGAGTAGGTTCCCAGAGGATCGCGATACGCTTCACGCACCAGCGGTTGCGCAGCGAGATGCAGAACGATTTCCGGCTGGGTCTCGGCAATGATTTCCAGCAGAGCACCCAGATCACGTAGATCACCGCGCTGGTCATTGATGCCCTCGGCAACCCCGGCCAGCTCGAACAGGCTTGGATCGGTGCCAGGCTCAAGGGCAAAGCCCGTGACGTTGGCGCCCATGCTTTTCAGCCACAAAGCCAGCCAACTGCCTTTGAACCCCGTGTGACCGGTCAACAGAACGCGCTTGCCGCTCCAGAACTGCGAACTCAGCCCCACTGCTTCCATGGGGCCTCCCCGCTCTGCCACAGTTGCTCCAGGTGATTCTTGTCACGCAGGGTGTCCATGGGGTGCCAGAAACCGTCGTGCTGGAAAGCCTTCAATTCACCCCGCGCGGCGAGCCCAATAAGGGGTTCGGCTTCCCAGGTGGTATCGTCCCCGGGGATCAGCGGCAACACTTTGGGTGACAACACAAAGAAGCCACCGTTGATCCAGCCGCCATCACCACGAGGCTTTTCAGAGAAACCGAGCACCAGGTCGCCGTCGCGCTCCAGAGCGCCATAACGTCCTGGCGGCTGCACAGCAGTTACTGTCGCGAGCTTCTTGTGAGAGAGATGAAAGTCGACCAAGGCGCTGATATTGAGATCGGAAACACCGTCGCCGTAGGTGAAGCAAAAGGCTTCTTCGTTTTCCAGATAGCGGCCAGCACGGCGCAGGCGCCCACCAGTCATGGTCTCCTCACCGGTATCGATCAGGGTCACGCGCCAGGGCTCGCTGTAGTTCTGGTGGACGTCCATGCGGTTGTTGCACATGTCGAAGGTGACGTCAGAGGTATGCAGGAAATAGTTGGCGAAGAAATCCTTGATCGCGTAGCCCTTGTAGCCCAGGCAAATCACGAAGTCGTTGATGCCGTGAGCGGAGTACTGCTTCATGATGTGCCAGAGAATTGGCTTGCCGCCGATTTCGATCATCGGCTTGGGCTTGAGATGTGACTCTTCGCTGATCCTTGTCCCCAGCCCACCGGCCAGAATTACTGCCTTCATCTCATCCCCTCTTCCACTTCACAGTGCCCCGTCGAGCTTTCGGGGGACTTTGCAAACCATCTGGACAAACCGTCAACGCTACCGGGATAGCGCTCATCGGCTGGCGCAAATACACGTTTTATGACGATATAAGGGGAAATATGCAGGAAGCGCGCCAGCCTGGATTGCCCAGGCCAGAGTCAACAAAGGGTCATGCGAAGTGTGTCAGTCGGCAAGCCAGCCATTGACCCAATGCTCAAGGTTATCGCCACGGAGCACGAAGTCCCGGAGCACCATCTCACGCAACTGATCACCCATACGATAGCTGGCCTCAGGGTCAGCGAGATGCATACGAATAGCCTCCAGCCATTCCTGGGTGCTGTTGCTCTTGACCCGGGTGCAGGGCAGATAACCACGATAAGCCGCAGTGTCGGTACACACCACCGGGTAGCCACAGGCTCCGTACTCCAGCAGGCGCAGGTTGCTCTTGCAGTCGTTGAAGATGTGGAACTCCAGCGGTGCAAGGGCGAGATCAAGGTTCAGGCTGGCCAGTTTGGCCGGGTAGGCACTCAGGCTGATGACGCCATGAAACTCATGGATATAAGGACGCAACTCGTCCGGACACATGCCAAAGAACACCCACTCCACTTCGTCAGCCAACTCGCGAACAACCTCGGCAATGATCTCCAGGTCGCCGCTATGACTGGTACCGCCGCCCCAACCCACCCGAGGCTTTCTGGAAGTCCTGCGCTGGCTGCGCAGATTGTTCCACATGTACGCCTCCAGCATGTTAGGCACCACCCGAATATCGGTGTGCATGCTCGATAGCGCGTCGGCCAACGACTCGGTGGTGACCACCACGCGATCACAAAGACCTATGGCGCGACGAACCATACGCTCCATTTCGTCCTGCTCCGGCTTGTTGCGGGCATGCAGGTTTTTCTTCGTGGACTCTATGACATAGTCATCGAGCTCATAGATGCGCCGCGCCCTGGAGAAGGTTTTCATCGGCACGATTTCGTTGATCGGGCCTTCACTGTAGCGACACTGCAGGATGATCACGTCCGGATCCAGCCGCTCGAATTCAATAGTCGACGGCGTGGAATAGTAAACCTGCCCAGTCGCCCTACCCGCTGCCTGAAGCTCGGCAAGAGGCTGAACCACCCGGTAATGCCCAACGGCGCTTGCATTGATAGGCAAGGCCGCGACTACCGGCAGCGTCTTGCGCACGAACGGACGCCAACCGGTAGTCAAGCCAGGGTCGAGACCAAAACTGCCGCCACCCAAGGTATTAAGCGACAGGTTTACGTTATAAGCCGGGTCCCGGGCAATGATAGGCAACCAACGCTTGTAGTAAGTCGTCGTCTCTACCGCTTTGCGCTGTTCCAGCCCGGCATCGACAGTTGCTGGTCGGTTGCCCAACGCCAGTTGAGCGTAAGGCGTCCAGACCACCAGATAACCTTTCTGGCGAATTCGCAAACAGAGGTCCACGTCGCCAAGGGTGCTGGTAAAGCTCAGCTCATCCAGCCCGCCTACCTCATCAAATACCTGCTTGCGCACCAGCAGACAGTCAGCCCCGACCGCACTGAGATCATGGGCAACCTGCAAACGATGCATGTAACCCGCCGCATGACCGGCGCCCCCATTAAATGCTGAATTTGCCGGACCATGGAGCCCAAGGATCAACCCGGCGTGCACGACACCGCCGGAGGGATTGAACAGCTTCGCCCCTACGATCGCCACTTCAGGACGCTGTCCGTGATTGAGCAACTCATCGAGCCAGTCAGATTCGGTCACCACCGAAAAACAGTTGAGCATCAACAGGTAATCGCCCCGGGCATGCTCGGCAGCAAAATTGTACAGAGCAGCAGTATTGCCCTGCTCCGGGTAACTCAACACCCGCAACTTGCCGCCGCCCAATTGCGCCATGGCCTCCAGCCAGGCCAGGGTGCCTGGTTGCTCGCTGCCGTTGTCCACCAGCAACAGCTCGTATTCGGTGTAGGCCGTTTTTTCCAGCAGGCTCTCTGCGCAGCGCTGCAAAGCCGCTATCTGATCCTTGCAGGTGATGATGATAGAAACCAGCGGGCGTTGTGCGTGTCGGTAATCTATCCGGTTAAGCAGTGGCATGCTGCCCTGACGCAGATCATGCTCAACCCCCAGACGCTGAAGATGCGCGCGCAGCAAGGCCGGGTTCTGCTCGACCACTTCTGGCTGGGCCAGCCAGCCGGAAAGGCCCAGCGGCGCTTCCACCAGGATATCGCTGATGTGCTCCACCACATGGGTCCCATGGGTTTCTACCAGACGCCAGAGAACATCGTGAGGGGCCAGCTCGCCAAAAAACGCATCGAAACCACCGACGGCAAGAAACTGCTCGCGGTTAAAGGCCAGCGTTCGACCCACGTAAGGATAACTGCGCAGCAGATCCAGGTTGAAATCGGGCTTGAAGATCGGGTCTACAGACTCAGTGTCACGCAGCCCGCCTTCATCACTGTACAGACACAAGACATCGGCAAAAGCGACAATCCGCTCGGCCATCACCAGCAAGGCTGGCGCCATAACCCGGTCACCCGCCTGCAACAGATAAAACCAGTCAGCGCCCTGTAACTGCCCCAATACTTCATTGAGCTGTTGTTGCCAGTTGTCCTGGAGCGGCATGCGCAGCGTATTACCCTCCAGAAGTGTCTCGGTGCAGCTGCGGGATAGCACCAGTACCAGGTGCGGGGGATAATCTTGTGCTTCGAGGCTTTGCAGGGTCACCGCCAGCTCGCCGCCAATAACCTGATCATCAATGATCACCGGAACGATTTTGGGCAGCCAGGACCAGCTATCCAAAGTCTCCGGCAAAAGGTTGCGCTGAATCTCGGAGAGGGAGCGGCACGCCAGCCATTGCTCGTACAACTCGGAAAAGCTCTGCGCCTTGACACCAACCCGCCATGGAAGCGTGGTCTGCCGAGTCCCCATCGAACGGCTGATGCAAATCTCTTCCCAGACCCGTGGGGCCTCGTGGGCCCGGCTCAGTGGCAGGTAACGAACCCAGCCATGGGCCGGCGCTGACTCACCACTACGCCCTTTGAGCATCTGCTTCAACCACTCGCGCTCTACCCGCACGGCATCTTTCATAGACGGCTGTGCGCTCAAGCGATCGGGGTACAACCGCTCCACGCTGAGGATATCGTTGAGCAGCACGAGGTTGCCGCGACGTAACAGGCAAACATACAAAGCGAAATCCAGACTCGCGACAAAGCAATGATCCGGCTGGGTCAGGGCTGGCAGCAGCTCCTGAATATCGGCGTGACGGAACAAAGTACTGCTGAAACCACCCAGAAAGTTGACCGGGAACGACTCGATTATCGCCAGCAGATCATCGCCCTTGAGGATCGAACTCTGCGGACAGATCACGTCATTTTCCAGACGTTGCGGAAGCTGTATGTTGTCCGCATCCCAAAGCATTCGCTGTGCACAAACCAGGCTCGCATCGGCTTGCTCTATCAGTGCATTGGCCTGTGCCTCGATACAACTGGGAAAAACAAGATCATCATCACAAAAAAACTTGATGAACTCGCCCTGAGCCTCATTGAGGCAGACCTGCAGATTACCCGTCAGACCCAGATGTTCAACATTACGTACATAGCGCAGACTGACGCTCGCAGCATCGCTAAACGAATCAAAAATCGCCTTGATTTCGCCGCCACGACTGTCATCACAGACAATCACTTCAAGATTGGAATACGTCTGGTGCAGGGCACTGACCAGTGCAGCGTTGAAAAAGCGCGGGTTGTAGGCGGGGATGACGATACTGACGAGAGGAGCTGGATTCACTGGACGTACTCACGAGCGGCGGGCCTGCCTTACGGATCAAGCCCCTTAACCGCTGAAAAAAGACGGTTTGCTCGGCGATGCGCCGCATTTCTGCGGCGTTGCACTTACAACTGACTGAACAGGTTCAACTGCGCCAGCTTGGTAAATACCAACTGTGAAGCCGTCAACATGGTCTGCTGCATGGTCAAACGCCCGATGGCATCAACCGGATCGGAGTCGGTAATTTTGCCCTGCTCCAGCTTGTTGTTGCCTTTGAGCAGATCGTTGGTCACACCCTGATCATCGGCACTGGCCTGACGGGCACCACCAGCGGAAATGGCAGTGGAAACCCTCTCGGTACCGCTGGCGATGTTACCCAGAGCAGAATCCAGAGCAGCCTGCAATTTCTGACCAGCCACTGGATTGCCATCGGCTGGCGTGCTCAGCGCAGTGATCACCGACGACAGGGTATTGAGTACGTTCTGGGTCTTCTGAGTGCCGCCCTTGACCACAAACTGGTCATTGATATCTGGCGTGCCGTTGATTGTGAAGTTGATCCCGGAAGCACTGATGGTCGTGTTCGGTGGCGTCAGCGTCATCGTCCCGCTGGAAACCGGCGTGCTGCTGCTGGTGATCGGCGATGCATACAACGCATAGTCGGTAGCCGAGGTGAACTTGAGGACCGCGCCACCGGCAGGGAACGTATTGTTGTACGCCGCCATTTCCAAAGGAGTGCTGCCCACTGCCGCACCGGTGATCACTGCACCGGACGTATTACCGTTGCTGCGCGTGGTGCTGATTTTGTCTGTCGTGGCAGCCAGAGTGAAAGTACGCTCAGGAGGCCCGGCGATAGCTGCATCGGCAAGCGCCGGATCCGCCCGTTCGGCATCCGTAAGGTTCACATTGAGCGACAACTGTACGCCACGAAAATTGATCGTCTGGGACCCAGCATTTGCCGAAGAGAAATTCCCCCCGCTGCTCGCATCAATAGTGACATCAGTGTTGGTCGCAAGACTCGTGATCTTGTACTGCGTACTGCTCAGAAAGGTCAACTCGTAAGGCTGTCCTGCCAGGTACTCCGCCGAGTAGGCAGCGCTGGAGGCGACACTCCCCCCGGACAGGCTGATCTTGCCGTCATTGGTTGCCGGTGAGGTCAGAGTCGACGAGGTACGCGTGCTGTTGACTGCCGTTTCGAAAGCATCCCAGCCGGTGGTATTGCTGGCCACACTCAAGCCGTCGCCAATGGCGAGGTTGATGGAGGTCTGGTCGCCGTTGTAAGAGTACGTGCCGTCCGAATTCAGGGAGTACGGTGCTATCGAGGTCTTCGAGCCGGAAAACAGGTACTCGCCGTTCGCGTCCTGGCTGTTCATGAGCCCCAGAATCTGGGTCTGAACCGCTTTCAGTTCGTCAGCGGCGGATTTACGGTCGTTGTCTGTGTAAGTACCGTTACCTGCGGCAATAATCAGTTCCGACGCCCTTTGCAGCGAATTCTGAATACTCTTCAAGGCCGTCTCGGACTTGGTCACATTGGTGCCAATGGTACTGATGTTGGCACCGTACTGAGTCAGCATCGAGTTTTGCTGGGACAACTCCAGCACTCGCGCAGCACCCACCGGATCATCGGAAGCGGTGTTGAGCTTGATCCCGCTGGCGACCTCTTCGCCCGTCTGGTTCACCTTGGCATAGGTACGCTGGTAATTGGCGGTACTGGTTTCGTAAAACTGAGCAGTTGAAATACGCATGGATTACGCCCCCTTAAAGACTGTTGATCAGCGTGCTGAAAATGGACTGCGCCGCTTTGATGATCTGCGAAGACGCGGTGTAGTACTGTTGATACTTGATCAGGTTGGCGGCTTCCTCATCGAGGGAAACGCCGGATATCGCATCGCGTGAGTTTTTTGACTGGGTCAACAGTGCGGCAGTCGCTGTGGTATCGCTAAGCCCCTGAGCAGCCGCCGAACCGACGTTTGAAACCAGCGTTCCGTAAGCGCCAGACATGCTCTGCCCGACGGTACCGTTGACACCAACGGTCTGCTTGGTCTGCAGTTCCAGCAAACTGGTCGCATTGCGGTTGTCGGCAGAACCCGCGCCGGTCAGGCCAATGTTGTAGGCATCATTGTTGTTGGGCGCCCCCGCGATGGTCATCTCGACCGAAAAGGACTGAGCAGCGCTGGCAGAATCGGTGTAACCCACATTAAACGTCAGCGTGTTGCTTTGCCCTGGCACGATATTGCCGGTGATGGCGGTACCGGTCTTGTCCAGCACCGCATCGCCCTGAGCGTCCAGCAACTGATAGCTCTGAACACCCCCTGATGCCGTGCCGAACAGCAGTTTCATCGGCGTGGAGGTGGTGATTGCGTTACGCAGGTCCGCTGTTGCGGCCGTGTCGTAGATGTCCGATTTAGTCGTGAGTGTCGGCTGGGTAAACGTACCGGTACCGGAGTTGGCAGCGGCGGTCGCCGTCAGCGGTGCAGCAGCAGCAAGACTGCGCGGATCGGAAATCACGGTTGACAACTGTGCCGCCGCATTACGGGTCGGCGTCAATTTGAAGCTGTCACCGAACCCCATAGCGTTGCCATTGAGGCTGACCGAGAAGCCATCGAACTGCTTGGGCGGATTGTCATCCAGACTGCCGCTGCCGACAGAAGTACCGTCCGGCAAAGACCGAACAATAAATTTCTTGTTGTCACCGGCGTCGTTAAAAACAACCTCGTAATCACTGGTGGTCAACTTACTGGTATCGGTGATCGTGACATCAAGATTGCCTGAACCGGCAGTGTTGGTTGCACGACCGATGCTGCGCTGGCTGATCTGACTCGGATCATTGATGCTGCTGAACAGGTTGGAGCCAAAGTTACCGTTAGCGTCGATACCCTGATTCAACTGGCTGTTGACCTGATCGGAAAGCACCAGCGCAACCCGGCCGAGCTCGTTGGTCGCCGGGGTCAATACCTCGCTGCGGTAGCGCAGCAGACCACCGATGCTGCCGCCAGTGATCACCGACGTCACGTCAACATTCGCGGTGCCGTAAGTCAGCTTGAGGCCATATTGCAGCGGATCGGTAGCGCTCGGTGCAGCAGTCATTGTGTACGCAGTGCTGCCAGTGACCAGGGACTGCCCGGTACCGATGTAGACATCGAAGCTGCCGTTGGTCTCGACCACCTTGGCACCGACCAGCTCATTGAGCTGACGCACCGCCTCGTTACGCGAATCCATCATGGTGTTAGGTGTTGCGCCGGTCGCACTCGCCGACGTGATTTGCTTATTGAGCGAGGCGATAGTCGACGACAGCTTGTTGACCTGATCAGCCGTGGAAGACAACTGGCTGTTAACCGATGCGTTCTGCGAACTGAGCTGTGAGCTGATCGAGTTGAAACGACCGGTGAGCGCGCTGGCCTGGGTCAAAAACAGTTGCCGGGAGTTCGAGTCGGTAGCGAGCTTCGAAACACCCTGCAACTGGGTGAAAAACTGCGACAGTGACGTCGAAATACCCGTCGCGCTGTCCGATAACAACTTATCGGTCTGGGACGCTTGCCCTGAGTAAGCCACCGCATCGGCACTCAGCGCGGTACTGGTTTGCAATTGGGCGTCCATGTAGCTGTTGTAGATCCGACGAACGTCGGACAGCGTCGTCCCGGTGCCGATATAGCCAGCACCCAGATTCTGCTGCAACGAAGCAGTGGTCATGACCTGCTGACGCGAATAACCCGCGGTATCCACGTTAGCCGTGTTGTTACCGATGGTGTTCATCGCCGCACTACTCGCGGACAGACCCGACAACCCAATTGAAAGCAGCGACATGATTAAAACCTTATAAAGTCGTGGAAGAGCCCGTAGCGGCGGCGTAGTTCTGGTAACTCTTCATCTGTTTCGCAATCTGCGAAATCTTGCTGGCATAGTCCGGATCCGTAGCGTATCCAGCCTTCTGCAATTCTTTTACAAACTGTTCCGGGTTATCGGCAGAATTCACGACTTCTTTATAGCGATTGTTGTTCTGCAACAGGCTGACCAGGTCGTGGAAGCTGTCTGCATAGGAGTCATAGGAACGGAAATCCGCCGTCTCCTTGACCATCTTGCCGTCACGGAACTCGCTGGTAATTGCCCGCGCCTGCTTGCCATCCCAGCTACCCGTCGCCTTGATACCGAACAGGTTGTGACTGCTGCTGCCATCCTGCTGACGCATGATCGACTTGCCCCAACCGGTTTCCAGTGCGGCTTGCGCCACCAGGATCGCCGGATCGACGCCGATGCGCGCAGCAGCATCCTTGGCCAGCGGCAACATGGTTGCCATGAACTCATCGGAATTGCCGAACGCACGTTTGGCCGGAGCCAAAGGCGGCTGAGCAATACTGCGCACGTACTGCGGGGTCGCTGGCGCCAGATTCGGGTCCATCGTCCAGTCGCCGTTTCCACTGCCTGTGCCTTTACTGGCCACGTTGTTGCGAGCAATAGGCGACAGCTCAGTAGCACCCGACGGCACGATGCCCGCCAGCAGACGATCAGTAAGTTTGCTGGGCAATGCCAGGCGGCGGGAATTGAGCGCTGCCACATCGTTGCGCCCTTCTGCCACTGCTGCGGTCCTGTCACTTGCGGCCGAACGCGTCGCCCACAGCGGCCGTTGCTGAACGCTGGCAGCCAGACCGTTGGCGGCAGTCGAAGCATCGCCTTTTGCCGCATCAGCGGTAGCAGCCGTGTGCATGTTGCGAGTCTTGGAAAGCTGGCGCATCAGCACGTCTTGCAGGCCGATACCATTGCCCCGCCCGGACAACGTCACGGACAGCTGCTGGTCATACATGTCCTGATACTGCCGGGTTGCGGCGGTATTCATCGGATTGTCCTTGGCCAGCACTTCGTTGGCAGAGCGCATTGCCTTGAGCATCTGACTGACGAACAGCGACTCGAACTCCTGCGCAACCTTTTTCAGGTTGGCATCGCTGTTCACATCACCGGTTTTCAGCGAGCTCAGACGATTAAGGTCGGTGTACGCACCTGAATCGATACCTGAAGAAACCGGGCTCTTGGGCATGTCCATTTACAGTGTCCTCAGATCACGATCAGGTCGGCCTGCAACGCGCCGGCCTGTTTCAATGCTTCAAGGATTGCCATCAAGTCGCCGGGCGCAGCGCCCACCTGGTTAACGGCACGAACAATCTCATCCAGCGTGGTGCCAGGGCCGAACTTGAACATCGGGTGCAGCTCTTGCTGAGCATTGACCTTGGAGCGTGGCACCACAGCCGTCTGGCCATTGGAGAGCGGCCCTGGCTGACTGACAATCGGGTCTTCGGTGATGGTCACCGTCAGGCTGCCGTGAGTCACGGCAGCAGGCGAAACCTTGACGTTCTGACCGATCACGATGGTGCCGGTACGCGAGTTGATGATGACTTTAGCCGCGGTCTGGCCCGGATCGATTTCGAGGTTTTCCAGCACTGACAGATAGTCAACGCGCTGACCCGGATCAAGCGGCGCGGTCACACGAACAGAGCCGCCATCGAGCGCCTGGGCAACGCCAGGGCCGAGCAGGTCATTGATCTTGTCCACTACGCGCTTTGCGGTAGTGAAGTCCGAACGGTTGAGGTTCAGCGTCAGCGTATTGCCCTGATTGAAGCCGCTCGGCACTGCTCGCTCAACCGATGCACCACCCGGAATACGACCGGACGACGGCACGTTGACGGTGATCTTCGAACCGTCCCGGCCTTCAGCATCAAAGCCACCGACGACCAGGTTGCCCTGAGCGATGGCATAGACGTTGCCGTCGACACCTTTCATCGGCGTCATCAACAGCGCACCACCGCGCAGGCTTTTCGAGTTACCGATCGACGACACGGTGATGTCAACGGTCTGGCCTGGTTTGGCGAACGCGGGCAAGTCTGCGTACACCGCCACTGCCGCGACGTTTTTCAACTGCACGGTACCGGAACCGGTTGGCACCTTGATACCGAACTGGGCCAGCATGTTGTTGAAGGTCTGCAAGGTAAACGGGGTCTGAGTGGTCTGGTCACCCGTACCGTTGAGACCCACGACCAAGCCGTAACCGATCAACTGGTTGGCCCGTACGCCGGAAATACTGGCGATGTCCTTCAAACGCTCGGCATGAGCGCCGAACGCGGTAGACAACAGCAGTGCTGCCGCGAGCAATTGCTTGAGATTGATCATGTTTATCCCGCTATCAGAAAGGGAACAACGGGCTGAGGAAGAACCGGTCAAACCAGCCTGGCTGGCTCGAATCGGCAAATGCACCAGTACCTGAATACGTAATGCGCGCGTCGGCCACACGAGTGGACGAAACGGTGTTGTCAGTCGCGATGTCGTCAGCACGAACCAGACCGGCGATGCGCACCAGTTCATCACCGGTGTTCAGCGTCATCCACTTCTCGCCGCGAACCGCCAGAATGCCGTTGGGCATGACGTCGGCAACGGTCACCGTGACCGAACCGGTCAAGCTGTTGCTCTGGGCAGCCTTGCCGTCACCGGCAGTGGTACGTGCGCCGTTGTAGCCAGCGCCGAGACTCAAATCGTTACTGCCAATCGGGTTGTTGGTGGTCAGCCCCGAACCGAACAGCGAGGTCAAACCGATGTTCGCCGTGCTGTTCTTGGAGATGCCCGAGCTTGCAGCCTTGCTCGCAGCCATCCGCTCCGACAAGGTAATGGTGATGATGTCGCCTACCCGGAAGGCCTTGCGATCGCCATACATGTTCTGCTCGAAACCCGCCTGATAAATCGAGCCGTTGTTCGCTGCAGCAGGCAGCGGCGTACGCGGCATCACCGGCGCGTAATAAGGGTCATTAGGCTTGGCATTAGGCGCAACGCAGCCTGCCAGCAGAGCGATTCCACAGAATGGCACCACCAACACAGAAAACCGCAGAACAGATAGCCGTTTCATGACACTTAAAACCTCGCGGTGTAACTGGCGCCGGGCAGGCGCCGTATCGAATTGAGCGGGTACAGCAACAGGTCAAACAGGTCGATCAAAGCGTTACAGGTTCTGCGTCAGGTTCTGCAGCATCTGGTCAGCCGTCGAAATCACTTTCGAGTTCATCTCGTAAGCACGCTGAGTGGTGATCATGTTGACCAACTCTTCAACGGTGCTGACGTTGGAAGCTTCGAGGGTGTTCTGCAAAGTCGTACCCAGGCCGTTCAGGCCAGGTGTACCTACTTGCGGTGCACCACTGGATGCAGTTTCCAGGAACAGGTTGCCACCTTGCGCTTGCAGACCAGCCGGGTTGATGAAGTCAGCCGTCTGGATGTTGCCGATAATCTGTGGCGTTGCGGTCGCACCGGCCAAGGTGATCGAAACAGTACCGTCCTGACCCACGGTGAAGGTCTGGGCGTTCTGCGGTACGACGATGGCGGGTTCCAGCGCATAACCATTGGCGGTCACGATCTGGCCGTTGCCGTCCAGGTGAAACGTACCGTCACGGGTGTAGGCGATGGTGCCGTCAGGCTGCATGATCTGCAGGAAGCCACGACCGTTCACTGCGATATCCAGTGGGTTTTCGGTGGTTTCCAGGCTACCGGCGGTGAAGTTTTTCTGCGTACCGACGATGCGCACACCGGTACCCAGTTGCAGACCGGACGGCAGTTCGCTGTCCTGGGTCGACTGAGCACCCGGCTGACGCTTGATCTGATAGAGCAGGTCCTGGAACTCGGCGCGATCACTTTTAAAACCCGTGGTCGAGACGTTTGCCAGGTTGTTGGAAATGGTCGTCAGGTTCATGTCCTGAGCGGCGAGACCGGTTTTCGCGACATATAGTGCAGGAAGCATTCTTTCTCTCCTCGTGCGTCGGTTTATCGACGCAAGCTGTCAATGGTTAGCCCTGCAAGATGCGCGTGGCGGATTCGTCGTTCTGCTCAGCGGTTTTCATCATCTTGACGTGCAATTCAAATTGGCGGGACAAGGCCAGAACGGAAGTCATTTCTTCCACGGCATTGACGTTGCTCGCCTGCAAAAAGCCCGACTCGACCTGAACGTTGGCGTCGGCTGGGGCCGCTGCACCGCTCTTCAGGTGGATCAGGCCATCCGGGCCTTTTTCCATGGTTTTCATATCAGGTCTGACCAGCTTGATGCGATCAACCTGAGCCATGACTTGAGCGCTCTCGCCCAGGGAACGAACGCTGATGGTCCCATCAGCGCCGATTTCAATCTGTTGTTGCGGCGGCACGGCGATAGGACCGCCGTTGCCCATGACCGGCAAACCATTGCCAGCCCGAAGCACGCCGACGGCATCAATATTCATGCCTGCACTGCGGGTATAAGCCTCGCCACCGTCAGGTGTCTGAACGGCAATCCAGCCATCGCCCTTGACCGCGATGTCGAGATCACGACCGGTCTGGATCATTGCGCCGCCACTGAAGTCAGTACCGGGACGTTCGCTCATTGCGTAGGCACGCGAAGGCTGAACCTCGCCAAACACTGGCATCGAGCGCGCCTGTTCGAGGTCGCGCATGAAGCCATTGGTCGAGACGTTAGCCAGGTTGTTGGCATGAGCCTTTTGCGCAACGGCGTTTTCAGATGCACCGCTCATCGCGACGTAAAGCAACTTGTCCACAGTCTTCCTCCTCTGACAGACGTTTGCCGTCTGTAGCTGTTCTAACAGGGAGATAGCAATATCCGGACCAACTTGTCGGCGTTGATACAAAGCACTGATTGTTCAGCAAAAACAGGCGTGCTCGTCGTGGAGACTGAAGTGAGGGATGGAAATGCGGCGGCGGATTGCCACATTTGCTGCGAGGGGTCGGATGGGCCGCCAAAAAAACTACGCTGTCTTTCCCGTGTAGTGATTTTTGTGTACATATCCGTTGTTGGAGTGACGGCTGATATTGGTTGCGCTTTTACAGCGCCTCACTTTTGAGAGCGCAAAAGTAAGCAAAACGCTCTTGCCCCACCACTCGGCACCTCGCTGTCGCTCGGTGTACCCGCCCGCAGATCCTGAACCGTGGGCCGCCGCAATGGGCCATCCATGGCCCGGTGCGGCTAACCCGGCATCCTTGCCGGGTTGCCCACGCTTCAGAATCTGCGTTCGGCCAGCGTGGTTTAACGGGGCGCTTAAGATCAAAATCAAAAGCAGATCAAAAGCAGAGCAAAAGCACAGCGAAACAGCGGGGGGCGGTCCCGGGTAGGAGCGAACTTGTTCGCGAGACGTCAGCACAGCCAACGAATACATCTTCTGACACACCGCTTCGCAGCCTTCGGCAGCTCCTACAGAACATCGGTAAGTTCACCCATCAGGTCGGCTGTCAGGCCGCCGCGCTCTTGATTTTGGGCGCCCCGTTAAACCACGACGGCCGGAATGCGATATTGCTGCGTGGGGTGAACCGGCAGGGATGCCGGTTTAGCCGCCTCAGGCCATGGATGGCCGGTGGCGGCGACCCCACGCAGCAATGTCGGATTCCGGGTATGCCGAGCGACAGCGAGGCACCTAGTGGTGGGGCAAGAGCGTTTTGGTTACTTTTGCGCTCCATCAAAAGTGACGCGCTGTAAAAGCGCAACCAATATAAGCCGTTACCCAAATAATGGATATTACACAAGAATCACAGCATGACGCCGATGCAGTGATAGTCTTACACCCAGCACTTATCCCGAGAGCACCAGCCAACCGACATGAAAGCTCATGCAGGCTTTACCTTGATCCTTGCCGCATCCATTGCATTGGCAAGCATCACCGTACAAGCGAAAAACGCCCGCTATTACCGGTGGCAAGGTGCCGACCGCATCGTCTGCGCGCAAACCAGCCCCGGCGAGGGCTGGAAGCGACTGAATGGCTCCTTTATCAAGTCCGACTGCTCAATCTGATCAGGTCGACTGAATCAACGTCTGCATCAACGTCACCTCGGTTGAAATCGCTTTAGAGTTCGCCTGATAGGCCGTCTGCGCCTGAATCAACTCAATCAACTCATCTGCCAGCGTCACGTTGGAACCCTCCAGCGACTGACCAATGATGACTCCCAGCGTCCCGACACCCGGTTCATCAAAATTGGCAGGCCCCGAGGCACGTGTCTCACCCCAGCGCGTGTCACTCTGCGGCTGTAACCCCTGAAGATTAGCGAAACTGGCAAGCATCACCTGACCGACATCACGGGTCAGACCGTTGGTAAAACCCGCCCGCAGCACGCCATCGCGGCCCATCGTCAAACCGCTTAATTTCCCCGAAGGATGTCCATCCACCTGCTGTGCCGAGCGATTCGAAGCACCGTTGTGCTGGCGCAACCCCGTCAAATCGATGGCAATACCGCCATCGCTGCCCGCCGCACCATTGGATACCCAGCGCTCACGACTGGTCCCGCGATCTTGAACAATGGCCGGCACCCAGCCCTCGAGCTGCAGGCTATCTGCGCCGTTGCCGGTCATTCCCGGCATACCGACCAGCGACTTCAATGAGCCGTCCCGATTGAAAACAACGTTGGCGGTCATAGGCTCCGTGGACTCGGGCGATTGAGGATTCCGGTCATTGATCAGCACGTGCATCCGCCAACTATTGGTCCCGTCCTTGACGAAGTATTTCTTCAGCTCGTGCTGATTGCCCTGACCGTCAAAGATCGCGTTGGCAAATACCCTGCTGTAAGTCTTCAGATTGGTGGGATCGAAGACCGGCACAGGCCGGACCATCACAGCATCGCTGTCGTCGAGGGCACTTGCCGCGCCATCGTTCAGGGACAAAGACACCGCCCCGCCATTTGCAGCACCATTGAAAACCCAATTACCGTTCACTTCTTTGGCGGGACGCCAGCCATGCAGCGAAAACTCGGTGTCCGAGACCTTCCGGATATGCTGTGTATTGCCAGAGTATTGCAGCGTTCCGTTTGCCGCTTTCTCCAGCGTGACATGCTGCGGAGCCGTGCTGCCAGGATCGACAGGATTACGGCCATCCACCAATACATACATCGACCATTGATTCTCATCGGTCTTGACGAAGTACTGCTTGAGCTCGTGGTCTACAGGCGGGGCTGGCGCGACGCCTGCGTCCTGAATGGTCCGGCTGGTCATCCGCGTGTAAGTCGCAGGGTTGGCCGGATCAAAGGCAGGCAACTGCGCAAGGGACGGCAGCGACGTATCCAGATTGACTGTTTCGGCAATTTTCGAGGTTGCCTTGGGCTCAATATTGGAAGCATTAATTTTCAGATCACTGCGTACTCCCGTCATGATCTCGCCTCTCTCGTTGGCCGCGTATCCCTGCAAACGCGCGCCTTCGCTGTCGACGATGAAATTGTCGGCATTCTTGAGGAATGCTCCGGCACGCGTATAAGCCAGCGAACCGCGCTCACTGACCACAAAGAAACCATTGCCCTGGATCCGCATATCGAGAGGACGGCCCGAAGTGGTCATGGTGTCACCCTGGTTGAAGTTCTGCCGCACCTCCGATAAACGCACACCATCACCATCACCGGCAGCGTTCTGCCCACTTCCCAGGTGTGAAGACGAATACAACGCGGAAAATTGCGCACGCGAGGATTTGAAGCCAACCGTTCCGGCGTTGGCAATATTATTGCCCGCCACTTCAAGCCGTTTGTTAGCGGCCTTTATTCCACCAATAGCAATATTAAACGACATTAAAACTCCCTTTTTACCGTCAACGGCTTTTATTGAGGAGTTTTAATTCTCACATCATCGCGAGTAGGAAATTTCCATAGTCGTTGAGTGACCGATCTGGAAATTAATATTCAATGTAGGACGCCGTTTATTATTTAACGCCATAAAAAAGCCCCTTCGAAAAGGGGCTCTTCAAGCAGCGTATACAGCGACGTTTATCACGTCATCTGGATAGTGGTCTGCATGATAGTGCTTTGCGTGGAGATCGTCTTCGCGTTCGCCTGATAGTTACTTTGCGCCTTGATCAGGTTAACCAGCTCCAACGTCAGGTCCACGTTGGAATCTTCCAGCGCCTGACCGGAAATATCGCCCAGCGTACCCGACTGAGGAGCACCGGTAACCGGAACGCCTGAGGCGAAGGTTTCACGCCAGTTGGTACCACCGGCTGGAGACAGACCCTGCACGTTGGCGAAGTTGGTCAGCGAAACCTGACCAATCACCTTGGATTGACCGTTGGTATAACTGGCAAACAGGTTACCGGTAGCGTCAACGCTCATGGAACTGATCTGACCGGTCGCATAACCATCCTGAGACTTGGTGATAGCGCCCGACACAGAAGCCGTTTGTGTAGTCGACAGCATGTCCAGCTGGATGCCGCCTACAGCAGCAGCCGCACCGTTATCAACCCAGTTTGGAACCGTTGCAGTGCCGGCGTTGTAAGCCGGGTTCCAATTGGATATCTGGAACGTGCCGTCGGTATTAACCACGACGTTCGCACTTGAAGTCGGCAACGGATCAGTGATCAATGCCCCGGCAGAGTCAAAGCTCAACACTGTCTGATCCGGAGTGGTAGCGGTCGCCAGATCAGCGTTGGTAGGGTCGCTGATGCTACGGCCATCAATCAACGAGTACATCGTCCAGGTGTTAGTACCTGACTTGGCGAAGTACTGATCCAGGGTGTGCTGATTACCCTGTGAGTCATAGATCGCAGTGCTGATAGGGAAATTGTAAGAAGCCGTATTGCTCGGATCGAACGGAGTGACAGCAGGCACCGTCGCGGTAGAGTTCATGTTCGATGCGAGCGAAATCTTCGCTGTCGGATTTGGCGCCTGGTTCGAAGAGTCTACCCGCAGGTTTTGGGAGACGCCCGTTACCACGTTACCGTTGGCATCAACGTTATAGCCCTGCAGGTTCATGCCGGAACTGTTGACGACGTAACCTTCCTTATCGGTATGAAAAGCACCGGCGCGAGTGTACAGCTTCTCGCCGTTGTTGCTGATCATGAAGAAACCATTACCGTTGATCGCCAGGTCGAGGCTGTTGGCGGTACCGGTGGTCAAGGTGCCCTGAGTAAACTGCTGGGACACTGCAGCGGTTCTTACGCCACTGCCAACGTTGGTGTTGCCGGAAGTACCGCGAATGGATTGCGCGTACTGATCAGCAAACTCCACACGGGAAGATTTGAACCCGTTGGTTGCAACGTTGGCAATGTTGTTGCCTGCTACGTCCAGACTTTTATTTGCTGCGTAGAGCCCACTAAGACCGGTATTGAATGACATGTAACACTCCTTCGCCGTCGAGTCGGCTCTAAATTCCGATAGTTTGTACTTTGGACAGCGCGATACTTTGACCGCCCGCCAGGTTAAGCATCATTTCCCCACCATTGACCCCGGTGGTCACACTGTTGACCGTGGCCGGCAAGTAAGTGGCGAGGCCTGTTGCAGTACCGTCCAGAGAACCTGAAGCCACAAAGCTGTAATTGCCGGAAGCGACTTTTTCACCCGCTTCATTAGTGCCGTCCCAACTGAAACTTGAAGTACCCGCAGATTGGCTACCCATGTCCACTGTTTTGACCAGATTCATCTGCGCGTCATAAATCTTGACGTTGGTCGTCGAGCTGGATGCAGGCACAACTACAGACCCCGTCATGCCTTTCGCGGTATCAACCGTGGTTGCACCTGCATTGACAACCACTGAACGGCCTACCAGAGAAGATGCCTGCAGAGCTTGAGAAGACTGATAGAGGCCAGCAATGCCATCTACCGTGGTCGTCAGGTTCTGCATGCTTTCCAGGCTGCTGAACTGCGCCAACTGGGCAACGAACTCGCCGTTGTCCTGCGGCTCAAGCGGGTTCTGGTTCTTCATCTGTGTAACCAGCAACTGCAAAAACGCATCCTTGCCCAACGCGTCGTTGGAACTGGTCTTGGTTGCAGTAGGGTTTTGCAGCGAACTTATGAATTTCGCAGATACATCGTTTTCAACGGCCATTTACACGCCCCTTATCACTGACCGAGGGTCAGGACTTTTTGCATCATGGATTTGGCGGTGTTCATGATTTCCGCGTTGGTCTGGAACGAACGACTGGCAGAAATCATGTCGGCCATTTCTTCAACGACGTTCACGTTCGGGTAGTACACGTACCCATTGCCATCGGCAGACGGATGATTCGGCTCGTAGCGCGCTTCGAGGTTGGAAGCATCTTCAATGATGCCGTTGACCTGTACGCCCTGACCGGCCTCACCCTGATCCTGGAACAGCGAACCGCCGCCCTGCTGGCTTTGCTGGAAAACGGTCGCGAACACCGGGTGACGGGCGCGATAAGTCTGGTCCATGCTCGAAGACACAGTCTCGGCGTTGGCGATGTTACTGGCGGTGGTGTTCAACCGAGTGGTCTGAGCACTCATGCCGCTACCGGCAATGTTGAAGACGTTGGCTAGAGACATGAATTATTCTCCGCGAAGGGCTGCAACCAGCCCTTTGAATTTACTGTTGAGCAAGGTGAAGCTGGCCTGGAAACCGACGGAGTTTTCCGCGTAGTTGGCGCCTTCCACTTGAGCATCGACGGTGTTCTGATCCAGCGACGGTGCCGACGGTGTGCGGTACATCAGTGTGCCGTCGGTGTTGCCCATGCCTTCAGCTTCGATATGACGGTTATTAGTCATATTCATCGCAAACTTGCCGTTGCTGACTTTGTCGCTTTCGGCGGCCAGTACAGAAGAGAAGTCCAGATCACGCGCCTTGTAGTTCGGTGTATCGGCGTTGGTGATGTTGTTAGCCAGGACTTCGGCACGCTGAGCGCGGAAGCTGAGTGCCTTTTCGTGAATGCCTAGCGCTTTATCGAAGCTAATGCTCATTTCGGGAAACCTTTACCGGTTGACCAGATTTTCTTGATAGAGACATAGCAATCAGCGTGCCAGTTTAGGAAAAGCCCTGTTTCAAAGGGCTGCAGGGCTGAGCGGCAGGAGGGATGACAGAAAAGCGGCAAGTCATTTCCGCTGAGAGCGGCATAAGCGGCAAGGTAAGTGCCGTAAAGTTGCCAGGGTGGAGTCAAAGGTGCTGAGTTCCATGGTGTTTTTATCGCGGGCAAGCCTCGCTCCCACATGAGATTGCGTTCTGCCTGTGGGAGCGAGGCTTGCCCGCGATAAGAACACCACCGACTCAACAGACCTGACATCAATCAATCGCCACTACCAAAACAAAAAAGAGACCCGAAGGTCTCTTTCCTGAACAGCACTAAAGCTTACTTCGCCTGGTAAATAATCCCCGGGCTGCATTGCACCATCTGGTAATGATCCGGCAGACCATTCAGCGCCTCGGACGCACCGAGGAACAGATAGCCGCCCGGCTTGAGCGTGCCGTGAATACGCAGCAGGATGTCTTTCTTCACCTCGGCCGAGAAGTAGATCAGCACGTTGCGGCAAAAGACGATGTCGAACTTGCCCAGGCTCGCATAGCTGTCCAGCAGGTTAAAGGCACGAAACTCGACCCGGCTCTTGATCGGAGCCTTGACCACCCAGCGCCCCGGCGACTTGACGTCGAAGTAACGCTGCAGGCGATCCGGAGACAAACCCCGACCGATTGCCAGGCTGTCGTACTCACCCGACTTGCAGTTGGTGAGCATCAACCCCGACAAGTCAGTGGCAACAATCTGCGCACCGTTCTTCAACTGCCCGGAATTGCTGCGCTCAAACTCGTCGATGGTCATCGACAGCGAGTACGGTTCCTGACCCGAAGAGCAGGCTGCCGACCAGATGCGCAGGCGCTGACCAGGAGCAGCCTTGATCGCTTCGGGCAACACCTTGTTCTTCATCACCTCGAACGGATAGGTGTCGCGAAACCACAGGGTCTCGTTAGTCGTCATCGCATCCACTACCTGCTCGCGCAAACCGCTGCGTGGCTGTGACTGAATACGCTGAATCAGCTCCCCAAGGGTTTTGATGCCTTGCTGTTCCATCAACTTGTTGAGGCGACTGGAAACCAGGTACTGCTTGTTCTCACCCAAAAGGATGCCACAGGCTTTTTCCAAAAATACCCGGAACTGCTCGAAATCCAAATTACCCGTAGCCAAAATGCCGCCTCTCAAATCATGTAAAACCACCAGGAACGACGTTCCTAGCTGATGTCTGCTGCCTTGATTCTGTCCACAACGCGTGCTGCGAGGTCATCAGGCCGGAATTTGGCAAGGAAGTCATCCGCGCCAACTTTCTTCACCATAGCCTGATTGAACACACCTGACAGAGAAGTATGCAAAACGATGTGCAATTTTTGCATCCGAGGGTCATTACGAATCTCGGAGGTAAGCGTGTAGCCGTCCATTTCCGGCATCTCGATGTCGGAAATCATCATCAGGAATTCTTCTTCAGGCTTCTTGCCTTCAGCGACCATCTGCTTGAGGTAATCCAGTGCCTGACGACCGTCGTTAAGCGCTACCACTTCAACGCCAACAGTCTGTAGACAGCGGCTGACCTGTTTGCGCGCCACTGAAGAGTCATCGACCGTCAGCACTCGCAGAGAAATGGCTTTGTGATGGGTTTCCTCGTCGATCACACCGACAGACACGGCTTCCGACATCGGTGCCACTTCCGCAAGAATCTTCTCGACGTCGATGATTTCCACCAACTGGTTATCGACCCGCGTCACTGCCGTCAGGTAGTGATCGCGACCCGTTCCCTTGGGTGGCGGATGGATCTCTTCCCAGTTCATGTTCACGATGCGCTCGACCGAGTCCACCAGAAAACCCTGAACCTTGGTGTTGTACTCAGTGATGATCACGAACGCGTTATCAATCGACATCTGCCCTGGCAAACCGGTTGCCATGGCGAGATCGAGAATCGGGATCGTCCCGCCACGAATGTTGGCAACGCCGCGCACAATCCGACTGGATTTGGGCATCACAGTGAGCTTGGGGCATTGCAGCACCTCCTTCACCTTGAAGACGTTGATCCCATAAAGCTGTTTGCCATTGAGACGGAACAACAAGAGCTCAAGGCGATTCTGCCCAACCAGCTGTGTTCGCTGGTTCACTGAATCCATTACACCGGCCATGCTGCGACTCCCCTATCAAAGTAACCATCGCCACAGCACCTGGTCAGGTAAGCGGCACGGGCCTTGCTTTTCATACGTCATGAATGCAAAAACGACAATTTCCCGACACGCCATCTTCAAGAACCGCATCTTGCTCTGTTCGCTGGCTTTGCTGTGCCTTTCTGCCTTGGTGAGTACCAGCCGGGCAGACAGTTTCACATTGCCTGAACAACTTATCGGCGTCACTCAGGGGTTTCTTGAATTCACAGTTGAAGACTATTTGGCGACTGCCCAGATCGAAGGGCGCTACGAAATTGAAGTGCGTCAATTGGACCCGCGTCTGCGCATGCCTTTTTGCGACAAGGAATTGACAGCAAGCCTTGAAAGTCCGCGTCCCGTTGGCCGCGTGACTACCCGGGTGCGCTGCGAGGGCTCGTCACCGTGGACGGTGTTTGTGCCCGCCCAGGTGCGGTTGTTCCGGAATGTGGTGACCGCCGTTCGCCCGCTAAAACGTGACGCGGTGATTACCGAGCAGGACATCGCCATGCGCGAGCGCGACATCGGTTTGCTGGGTCAGGGGTTTCTGTCTGCTGAAGATCAGGCACTAGGACAGAAAATCCTCCGACCAATGGTCATTGATCAAATAATTGCGCCCAACTTTCTGGAACAGCCCCAGATGGTTAAAAAGGGTGATCAGGTGGTGATCACCGCTCGCAGCGGCTCCATCTCCGTGCGGATGCCGGGCGAAGCGTTGTCTGACGGGACGTTCAACGAACAGATACGGGTCAAGAATCTAAACTCAAAGCGCATCATAAAGGCCAACATTACCGGGCCTGGACAGGTGGAGGCCCCTATGTGATCAGCTATGCGACGCGATAGAACACTGGCGTGAAACGCTTGTTTTTCCTAGACTGCGAAACAACTTCTGCGGTTTGAGGTCCATTGGCTGCGCAAAACGCAAATGGATTTCACTTAGCAGGCTAAAGTTTTTTTGCATTTGGTCGAAACCATGGCAAGCGTCCAATTACCCAGAGGTTTTTATCATGGTCATTGACTTCAACAGACTGAACAGCGGCAACGCGGTTAGCGGCACGACACGTACCAACAGCGTTAAAGAAACAGGCAAGACAGAAGCAGCGGTTAAAACCGGCGCACTGGAAAAAACCGCCAGCACCGGCGAATCCGTAAAACTGAGCAGTGAGTCTCAACAGTTGCAAAAGATCACTGACAAGCTGGGCGAACTGCCGACGGTCAACAGCGCCCGCGTGGCGGAGTTGAAACAAGCAATCGCAGACGGCAGCTATAAAGTGGACAACAACCGTGTAGCCAGCAAGCTGCTTAATTTCGAAGCTTCGCGCTAGCCCAATGCTCGCGCGGTATCTTCTGGACGCTTAAAAACCAGAGCATGCGATGCAAGATACTAATTTGCTTCAACTGATGACCGAAGATATGGTCCCGGCCCAGCAACTGCTGGAAATACTGCAGGCAGAATCCCTTGCTCTGATCGGTCGCGACATGGCCGAGATGGAGCACGTTCTGGCTAAAAAGCAGGCGCTGGTGGTATTGCTCGAACAGCATGGCCGCAAACGCAGCCAGATCCTTAGTGGGTTAGGACTGAGTCCGGACCGCAAGGGCCTGATTGCGCTTGCTGCCAGCTCGTCGCTGGGCGAACAGTTGATCAAGGCAGGCGACGATCTGAGTGAACTGATTACTCAGTGCCAGCTCGTCAATACACAGAACGGCAGTTCTATCGTGATGCAGCAGGCCTCGACTGCTCATCAATTGCGGATACTGACCGGTGACATGCCCACGCTGTATGACAATCGTGGGTCGACATCGGGCCGTGCAAAACCACGGCCGTTAAGCCAAGCGTAGTTTTCTGTATCAAGGCGCTTTGCATGCTGGCAAGATGCCCGCCATTGCATTGCTGTCGTATTTTGCCTGGAGATGGAAAAAAGTGAATGGCTCAAGCGCGGACGATGCTCCGCAGCCCCCAAAGGTACTGAATACGCCTTTGGAAATTGCCGCCAATTTGCGGCTGCTACTTGAAAGTCATGATCCTCTGATCATCACTTTTCATGAGCGCACACAACGTTTTCAAAGTTATTTGATCGAGGTCGACCGCGAAAGCGATGTCATTGCCCTCGATGAAATGATCCCCCGTGACGGCGAAAAATTCCTCGCCAACGGTGAAGCTTACCGGGTCGAAGGCTTTCATGACGGCGTGCGAATCGCCTGGGAAAGCAACAACCAGATGACCATTCATGAAGTTAACGGCGAGCGTTTCTACCGCGGCCCGTTGCCAACAGAAGTTATCTATCACCAGCGTCGTAACGCGTTCCGTGCAGCACTGAAACTGGCCCAACTGGTCAGCATCGAGATGGGCGGCGACCGACTCAAATTCCCTTTAAGCGGCAAGTTGCTGGATATCTCGGCGACGGGGTGCAAGCTTCGCTTTGAGGGCGACGTTTCAGAACGCATGCAGCTGGGCCAGGTGTATGAGCGTTTCGTTGCTCAATTGCCGTTCGGCACCATGACCGCCCCGGTTGAATTGCGTTATCTGCACTTCGAAGAAAGGGTAAACACTACCTTCGCCGGGATTCGCTTCCATAACATGAGCGGCCTTGTGCAGCGTCAGGTTGAACGTTTTGTGTACCAACTGCAGCGTGAAGCGCGTCGCTTCGACAAGGACGATGACTTCTGACAGCTGTCTTTGGCTATTAAAAAAGGCGATTGCGCGGTGAGCGTAATCGCCTTTTTTGTTCATACGATTTCTGCTGATCGAGACCCGCCTCTGACTTGCCACTGTAGGAGCGCACGAGCAACGCGAGGCCGCGATGGCGGCGGGTCGGGTATACCGCCATTGCGGCCTCGCGTTGCTCGTGAGCTCCTAAAGATACAATCCAGTCCGCCCTACCCAATCCAGGCTAAGGCCGATTGATCTCCTCATCCTGCACAACCCCATCGGCCTCCCCTTCAGCCCTGGCCTCAACCGGCGCCTCAACCTCAGGCTCCGGTTCAACCACCGGTTCAACCGTGGTCTGCATCTGGTCCTGAACTACCTGCTCATCAACCCGCGGGTCAAGCGCAACCACCAGTGGCGAACTGGACATGCTGTCCGGCATCGCGACGTGGTGCAGTGGCGCATCGTCCACCTGATGCAGGTGAGTCACGGCTTTAGGTCGGATCAGGAACACCAGCGCCAGTGAAGTCAGGCAGACGAAGGCATAAAGCATATTGCTGCCTAGCGCCTTCATCAGCGCACCCGCCGCCAGCGGACCAATACTGGCGCCAATGCCGAAAGTCATCAGCAACATTGCCGTCAGCGACACCCGGCGCTCACCTTCCACGTGGTCGTTGGCGAACGCGACGGCCAGCGGGTAAAGGCTGAATTGAATCAACGACACAATGAAGCCGACGACAAACAACACCTCCAGCGGCATGCTGGGCAGGATTGCCAAAGGCAACGCCACGACCGTCAGGACGCCGGCAAAAGCCCGCATCAGTTGAGCACGATCATAACGGTCAGAAAGAAGCCCCAGTGGCCACTGAACCAGCAGGCCGGCCAGAATACAGCAAGCCATGAACATACCGACATGCTCGGTCGACAGGCCCTGTTGCGCTGCATACAGAGGCGCCAGACCATAGAAAGCACCGACGATAAGTCCCGCACCCAATACGGTTGTCAGCGACTGCGGAACCCGACTGATAAAGAAGCGGGGTTCCAAAGGCGCGGGATGCAGGGGTGCCGGGTGAATGCTGCGGGTCATCGCCACAGGGACCAGACACAAGGCAAAACACATCGCCACCAACATCAACAGCTCTGGCCCCAATCCGGGGTGGACCACCAGAATCATCTGACCCAGCACCAAACCCAGGTAGGACGCGATCATGTAGCCACTGAAGACCATGCCACGCTGCTTGGGAGCTGCCTGCTCATTCAGCCAGCTCTCGATCACCATGTATTGGCACATCATGCCCAGGCCCACGATCATCCGCAGGAATAGCCAGGCTGGCAGCCAGTCAATCAGGCCAAGGCCCAATACCGCTGCCCCGACAATACCCGCACAGGTGGCATAGGCACGAATATGCCCGACACGACCGATCAGGCGATGCCCGACCTTGCCACCCAGCACCAGCCCCACGTAGTTGGCGGCCATCAGCGCACCGATCCACAGGCCATCGACCTGGTCAGCGGACAATCGCAAGGCAAGGTACGTACTCAGAAGACCGGAGCCGGTCAACATCATCAGGGAGGCAAAATACAGACCCTGAAAGGACTTCCAGATTTGGCGCATCGACTTTCCAAAAATTAGGAGCCGCCGAAATGGACGGCTCCTGAAACACGATTCTTAAGCCTGGGCAGCCAGAATGCGCCGTTCCCAGGGGGTGATTTCATCAAAAAAGCTGGTCAGTTCCAGGGTCTTCGATGCGATGTAGCCTTCGATGAACTCAACGCCAAACAGTTCCTTGGCCAACTGACTGCGTTTCAGACGCTCCAGAGCGGCATGCAAGGTACATGGCAATGACAATTCATCCGGCACATGAATATCGCCCTGGGTCGGGGCCGTCGGCTCCAGTTGCTGATCGATACCATGAAGCCCTGCTGCCAGGCTTGCCGCTATCGCCAGATAGGGGTTGGCGTCTGCGCCCGGCAAGCGGTTTTCAACACGTCTGGCTGCCGGTCCACTGGCCGGAATACGTAATCCCGCCGACCGATTGTCATGGGACCAACAGGCGTTATTCGGCGAAGCAAATGGATGATACAAACGCTGGTACGAATTCACGTTTGGAGCAAGCAGCGCCGTGAAGTCAGCCATGCAAGCTTGCTGACCGGCAATGAACTGCCGGAACAGTGCCGTTGGCTCGCCCTGCTCGTCGCTGAACACATTCGCGCCAGTGACCGAATCAACCACACTTTGATGAATATGCATCGAACTGCCCGCCGTATGCGCCAGCGGTTTTGCCATGCACACCACGATCAAACCATGCTTGAGCGCCACTTCCTTTAGCAAGTGCTTGAACAGCAGCGTCTGATCGGCGAGCAGCAGCGGATCGCCGTGAAGCAGATTGATCTCGAACTGGCTGACACCCATTTCATGCATGAAGGTGTCACGGGGCAGACCCAGTGCAGCCATGCATTTATAGACTTCGCTGAAGAACGGCCGCAGACCATTGTTGGAACTGACACTGAACGCTGAGTACCCTTCCTCGCGACGGCCATCGATTCCGGCTGGCGGCTGAAAAGGCCTGGCCGGATCGGGATTTGGCGCAAAGACAAAAAACTCCAGCTCGGTAGCAACCACCGGTGCCAGTCCACGCTCGGCATAACGAGCGATCACTGCCTTGAGCAAGCTTCGGGTAGACAGATTACAGGCTCCACCGCCCAGCTCTTCGGTATCACAGATCGCCAGCGCGCGAGGCTCGGCACTCCACGGCAAGCGATGGATCTGCTGCGCATCGGGGATCATTGCCACATCACCGTCATCGCTGCCGTAAAAACGCGAAGGCGGATACCCGCCCATGATGCATTGCAACAGAACACCCCGGGCCATCTGCAAACGCCGACCTTCAAGAAAGCCTTCGGCAGTCATCACTTTGCCGCGGGGTATTCCATTTAGATCAGGGGTGATGCATTCAACTTCATCAATGCCCTTCAATCGCTGTGCGAGCGTGTTGTGGCCATCGCTGGTCATGACTCGAATCCTTCCTTTTTCTTACGGAGCGCTCCGTAGCTGGACGTACAAAATACGCACCACGTGTGGAGACTTTCAAGTATCAGAGGCTGATCAGCAGCAGGAGCGACCCGAACAGCTGAAAAAAACCCACCGTTCAAGGTGGGCTGATGAGTGCGCCGGGGTGTCCGGATTGTTTTGAAGAGCTCAGTAAACGATGACTAAGGCAAATAGATCCGAAACAGCCCGCCCCCTAGGGCACCGCCATTAGCCAGCTCAATCCGCCCATGCACTCCATTACGCTGATGCTGCTCAGCAATGCGAGCGGCGAAGTAAAGTCCGAGGCCGGTGCTGCCGCTGGCCTGGTTGATACCCAGTGCGTAATCAGCCTGCTTCTCAAGCATGCTTGCGGAAAAGCCTGCGCCATCGTCATTGATCGCGATGCAGAGCTGTCCGCCTTCTTCGCTGACGCTGATGGCAATAGTCTTGCGAGCATAACGAATGGCATTGATGGTGACGTTACCGACTACCGTGCCGATTAATTCGCGGTCGAAGAAACCCAGCGGGATGAGCGCATCGACTTCGCAGGTCGCCACGATACCGCGACTGTTCAACACCTCTTGATGATGAGCCAGTTGCCCTTCGATGAAGTCGTCCATCTCATGGTAATCAGGGCGCAGGGGCAGCTGATTGACGTCCAGCTTGTAGAGGCCGAGTAGCTGCACGAGCATGCCGTTGAGCCGGGCAAACTCGTACTCGATCACTCCATGTTCCGGGGTGTCTCGCTGCTCGTCGGTCAACTTCGCCAGCCATCGGTTGTGAGACTGACCCAGTGTCGACAGGGAGTTCTTCATATCATGTACCGTCGACGCAATGACCATGGAAAAATCCATACTCGTTTCGTTTTCGCTCATGCTCCAAATGCCTTGCTCTGCAGTTTTTGATAACGCTCGAAACGCGGGTCACTCTCCGGCATCTTGCCCACCATTCTCAGGCAGGCGCGACACTCTTCCAGTTTCGCTGCGTCAGGTGCTGTCGCCATGGAATGGAGCAATGCCTGCGCCAGATTCAAGGCGATACTGATGTTCTTGGCTTGCAGTGCCAGAGCGCGACGGAAAAAATCCTGCGCATCGTTGAGATTACCGGCCTTGTAGGTGCGCACGCCCTGAACGTTGAGCTCGATGGCAGCTTTGTTGGCACCGAGGATCGTGGGGTCATCCGTCTGTTTGGCGATGCTTTGCATCACCTGCGGGTCATCACCGTAAATCTCGGCGCAGCTTTTCAACACGCCCGCCCCCGCCTCTTCATGCCCAAGACTCTGCAATTGCGAAGCAACGGCCAACGCGGCATCAGCACTCAGGAACTGGTCCATGTTCTGCAAGCGACCCATCGCATCCGCAGTCAGCTTGGCAGCCATCTCAGGATCGGAATGCTTGACGCTGGCAGCCTTCATCAGCCGCGTGCGCACCTGAAGCCCCTGGTCGGCACCGTTTTCCTTGGCGACCTCACTCAGCGTCTGATTGATCTCAACACGAGCACGCGCATCCAGGCCTTGTTCACCACCGCGACTGATCAATGCCTGAGCGAAGCCGAGATTGGTTTCCGGGTTCTTGAAACGCGAAAACTGGCCTTGGTTGACCGCCTGGCGAAAGGCCTTGGAAGCACCGTCAAAATCGTTGTTGTCCAGCGCCAGCTTACCGAGCAATGTTTGTCGGCGCACTGCCAGTGGAGAAATCTTGACAGCGTCTTCCAGCACTTTCTGGGCCCGCACCACATCACCACGGGCAACCAGCGCCTCGGCCAAGCCATCGTAAAGGGTTGGCATACCGGGAAACGCTTTTATAGCCGCATCAAAAACGGCTTGGGCATCTGCGTGCTTGTTGCGCTTGAGCAATAGATTGCCCAGTGCTGCGTACGCCCAAGGGGCCGGGCGATCAGCCAGAATCGACTTGAGGAATGCTTCAAGAGGTTCAAATTGTTTGAGGTCGCGCAGCGCGTCCGCCTTGTACCGCAGACAAAGCGGTGCATATCGCGGGTCCTGCTTGGTCAGGGCCACGCATGCGGCCAGCACTTCCGCAGGCTTGCCGCGATCCAGCGCCTGCAGGATCGGCTTGAGCATGCCCTTGCGCTGCACCAGTTTTTCAAGACGCTGCGCCAGTCCTGCCCGGTTGAAAGGCTTGGTCAGATAAGCATCCGGTTCCCATTCAAGCGCACTCATTACCATGGCCTGGCTGTTTTCTGCCGTGACCATGACAAATACGCTTTCGTGGCTCAACAACCGGTCGACCATCAGGTCTTCGAGCACATGCTGGCCGTTTTTCTTGCCGTCACCGAGATTGAAGTCATGCAGAACAAAATCGTAGCGCTTCTGCGAGCACATCTTCAGCGCCTGCTCTCCGGTGTCGGCGGTGTCGACATCCCTCACCCCCAATTCACGCAGCATAGAGCGCACCGAGCTGCGGAAGTCGGAGAAGTCGTCGACGATCAGAAAACTTTTTTGGTTGTACGCCAGCATCAGGGATCCTGTCAGGGAAGAAAGAAGATGAGCCCAAAGGCAAACATATAGACGGGTCCAGCTTCGCTGCCCATTTTTGGCGTGCAATCACCGCTCAATAGCATTACGCCATCACGCACATTCTACATCAAAGCCCTGCTCCAGAGCTCTGAACGGCACCTTGCGGCCCTGCCCGGTTCACGTACATCACCACCGCGTGAAATCAAACGGGCCATCGCCGATATGACGTTTATCGGCACCCTGCCAGTTTTCTAGAGCCTGAATAATGGCCGGTGACTGTGTTTTGATAGGCGCTCTGTGGGAGTCAGAAATCAAGCTGCAAAACAGAAAACTCACAAAATAAGTTTCTGTAGGAGCGCACGGGCAACGCGAGGCCGCGATGGCGTTCTGTCTGACACACCGCAATCGCGGCCTCGCGTTGCTCGTGCGCGCCTACAGGACGACCGTTTAATGAGCGACTTGAGCGTCGAAAACAAGGGATTCGAAAAAAATTGCGTATCCCCTGTCCCCTTTTTTCGCCTCACCGGTCATCACAGGTAAGTGAACAAATATGAGAGCCTACCTCCATGTCCCCAGCGTCGCCTTTTCGTTTGCGCCCCTTGCTGCATTTCAGTCTTTTGCTGACTTTGAGTTCCAGTCCACTCTTCATTTCGTCCAGTTGGGCCGAGGGTGCAGACCGTCGCACTTACGAGGTGCCCGCAGGCAGTCTGGGCGCGGCGCTGACCCGCTTTGCCGGTCAGGCTGGCGTCAATCTGTCGGTGGACCCAGCCCTGGTAAGTGGTCGTAACAGCGCCGGACTGTCTGGCGATTTTGCGGTGGAAGAAGGCTTCTCACGCCTGCTGCAAGGTTCCGGCCTGCAACTGGTGTCTGTGGCGGATCATGCCTATACCCTGATCCCGGCACCGGAAGGCAGCAGTAGCCTGCAACTGGCACCTACCTCGATTCTCGGTGCAACAGGCTCGACAGACGGTCAGGCTTACGCCGGAGGCCAGGTAGCTCGCCGCGGATCCCAGGGCCTGCTCGGCTCGCGGGATTTCATGGACACGCCGTTCAGCATGACCACCTACACCAGCAAGACGGTCAAGGATCAGCAGGCCAGAACCCTGGGCGACCTGGTCGCCAGCGATCCTTCGGTACGTGCGACCAACCCCGCAGGCGGGCGCTACGAACAGTTCACCATCCGCGGCCTGAGCCTGTTCAACAGCGACGTTTCCTATAACGGTCTGTACGGCATTTTGCCGACCTATACGATCGACATGGAAATGGCTGACCGGGTGGACATCCTCAAAGGCCCGAGTCAACTGGTCAACGGCATATCACCGCGAGGCAGCGTCGGTGGCGGCATCAACGTGGTGCCCAAGCGCGCGACTGACAAGCCCATCACCGAGCTCACCGGCAGCTACGCCTCCAATAACCAGCTGGGAACCGCCATCGACGTCGGCCGCCGGTTTGGTGACGAAGGCAAGTTCGGCATCCGCTTCAACGGCGTCAAGCAATCAGGCGACACCGAATGGGACCACCAGAGCGTCGACCGCGAGATGGCGGTGCTGGGTCTGGATTTCCGTGGCGAACGCCTGCGTCTTTCAACGGACATCGGGCACACCGAACGTGACACCGATGCCCCCCAGGAACGCGTACAGATCGGTGCCAACGCGCAAGTACCCAACGCCAATGACGTGCGTCGCAACTACGCGCAAGCCTGGAGCCAGGCGCGCACCCGAGATACCTTTGGTGCTGTGAACGCCGAGTATGACGTAAGCGATTCGGTCATGGTGTACGGCGGCGTGGGCGCGCGTAAAAGTAACCACGATTTTCTCCGTCATGCAGTTTCAATCACCAATGATGCGGGCGATTTCAGCGTCCAGCCCCGTGACTTCACCCGTGATGAAAATGTCCGGACGGCCACTGCGGGCGTTCGCAACTGGTTCCAGACCGGTCCTGTGAGCCATGAAGTCAATCTGGCCGCCAGTTACTTCTACATGGACTTCGAAAATGGCGGCGCGCGGTACGCCGCATCCCCGAGCAACCTGTTCGATCCAGTAGACACGCCGACACCCGACAACCCCACCCGGCAAGATGCAAAGGTCTACACGGAGAACCGCTACAGCGGGCTCGCGTTGTCCGACACACTTGGCTTCTTCGACGACCGCTTGCTGCTGACATTGGGTGCACGCTGGCAGCGGGTCAAGGTTGATGACTGGACCGATAACGTCAAAGGTGACACGGCTTACGATGAAGAGAAGATCTCACCTTCGGGCGGCATCCTCTACAAAGTGACCGATCAGCTATCGGTATACGCCAACTACATGGAAGGCCTGAGCCAGGGCAAGATCGCTCCTTCTACCTCTATCAACGAGGACGAGATTTTTCCGCCTTTCATCAGCCGTCAGGTGGAAGTGGGTACCAAATACGACCTGGGGACATTCGCCTTCACAGCCAGCGTATTCAGAATCAAACAACCGGCTTACGAGACCAACGCCACAACGCGGGTCTTTGGGCTTAACGGCAAGCGTGAAAACACCGGCGTCGAACTCACCATGTTCGGCGAGCCACTTAAAGGCGTCCGCCTGCTCGGCGGCGTGATGTACATCGACAGCGAATTGACCAACACCGTCAACGGCACTTTCGACGGCAAACGCGCCCCCGCCACACCTGAGTACAACGTCAACCTGGGGGCCGAGTGGGACGTGCCGAATGTTAAAGGCCTGACCCTGACCGGCCGCGGCATTTACTCCAGCTCTCAGTACCTGAACCAAGCCAACACCAAGGAAATCGACTCATGGGAGCGGTTCGACGTAGGCGCACGCTATGCGTTCAAGGTTGACGACAAGGACGTGACGCTGCGCGCCAACATCGAAAACGTCATGGATAAACGCTTCTGGAGTTCGGCAGGTGCATCGGATGACAGCGAGCCAGGTCTGACGCTTTCTACGCCACGGACTTATCTGGTTTCGGCCACGATCGGGTTTTAAGCACTACTGAATGAGCAGCGCCCAAGGACGGGCGCACCCTGCTCGCCTCCTCTCCAACGGTGCAATGCCGTACAGGAACCTGAGTGACCGGTATCGGGTCGCATGCAAAGTTGCTTTATTCACGCGGCAAACACGCCTGTAGGGGCGCGCTTGCCCGCGATAGCGTCAACGCAGCCGATAGATTTATCGACTAACAGATCGAATCGCGGGCAAGCGCGCTCCTACAGATCATATGTTTGCTGCGCGACATTGCGCCGCCCTGCCTGTGGGCGACCTTCTACCGAATGATTCCAATCGCATATTGATAACAGGAGCTTTCAACCTGAACCCCGTAACCCCGGATGGCCGTTATTTCATTGTCAAAGGGCAACTGTGGCGCTGCTCCAATCCCGCACTGGATGAGGATGAGCGCCAGCGCCTGGTGAAAGACCTGATGGCCGCACGCCGCTCCGTCAAGGCAGCAAAGGCGTCGGGTGATCCTCATGAGATGACGGCGGCGAGATCAGCCGTTCACGCGGCGAAAGTAGCCTTGGGGGAACGTGGGCCGGTGTGGTGGACGGACGGTGCACCGGACTTCAACAGGCACAAGGTCGTCAACACACCGTACGCGGAGTGGTACCAGTCGCAGGGAGAAATCACTTCTTAGCACCAGGAAATAGTGCTAGCCCGATAGACGCCGGTTTTCAGAAGAAAAAGGAGACCAGGAGACAGCAAGCAGCGTTGAGTCAGATGGTGTCCCAGGGCAGGTTCGAACTGCCAACCTTCCCCTTAGGAGGGGGATGCTCTATCCAATTGAGCTACTGAGACGCAGTGGCCAGCACACAGAACGGTGCCAGCGAGGACGGCGTGCATGTTAACGACACATGACCATTTTGTCATGTCGTCTTTGTCTTACACGGCTGTGGTCCATATCCGTTTAATTTGCCCGAAATCTGCACGGTCATGCATTTTGCAACGGCCCATATGGCCATCATTGCAAAACGCATGCAAACACCCTCCTGCAGACATTTCAAGCCATTGATTTATAAGGGTTTTATTAGCAATCAAAGTTGGCATGCAGACTGCACTATTACTGACGGTAGAGACCCTTCCTTAAGAAAGTTCCATCGGAGGTAAATGAAAATGAACATCACCCTTTCAGTGTTGAACGCTGCAGCGCTGGTTGCACTGGTGGCTTTTCATTTTCAGGACGATGGTAAAGCAGAGCAAACCGCGCTGCAGACTCAGCCGCACCACCTTCTGCGCCAGGCACCGCAGCTGGCTGTCATGACTGATCGCAGCAACAAGCCTCAAGCTGTGACGCTTGCCAATGACGGCGACTCTCAAGCCTCTGGCTCAGCAAATCTGAGAACTGAGCCTCGCTGGGTTTTCTGAAGTCTTCCACGCCTCCGTGATGCAACGAATAATCGAAAAGAGAACCGCCATGTCCAAGTCCGCTGTGTCGTTCATCCTCCTTGCCTTGCTGGCTGTAGCTGTTGACTTTCAGTTGCCTGCAACGGCTGAAGGGCTGAGTAGTGCTGCAAAGATCGCTGCTGGTGTGTTTTCGGTTCTGTTTGTTGTCGCTCTGATCCTCGGTCGCCGTTTCAAATTCGACCCGGTACTTCGTTAACTGCAACCCCCTCCTCTGCGGATCCATCATTTGCGATCCAGCGAAGCGTCAAGCGCGGGACTGGCGGGCTACCCGTCACGTCTGTCGGCCAGCATTCGTATTCCACTGGCAACCTTCTAAGCTGACAAATAGCCATCACGGCAGTCATGGGCTCGTAAAAGGTACGAATTCGCACCTTACAGATGAGCGGATGCTTTAGGGCTTTGCTAATTCGCTCGCAATTCTGATAATTGGTGCTGGCTAATCGCCTTTATCTGAGTCAATATTTGTCACAGAATTGACGCCAAGGATATGGCAGATTGGGGCATGATGCTGGCCTCTTGAGAACACGGTTGAACATTTCGCCAAAAGGGCTGTCACAGATTGACATCCATGCGGCGACTTGCAAGAACCGCTCCCCCTGAACTAACCGGTTAAATATATGAGCCCTATGAAACAGGCTACTTATTCCAGCCGCACGGCTGACAAGTTCGTCGTACGTCTACCAGACGGCATGCGTAATCGTGTGCAAGAGGTAGCTAAAAACCACCATCGCAGCATGAACTCAGAAATCATTGCTCGCCTCGAACAAAGCTTGATTCAGGAAGGTGCACTGGGCGACGAACCTAGCCTGCGCCTCGACAGTCCTGAGCTGTCCCTGCATGAACGTGAATTGCTGCAACGCTTTCGTCAATTGTCCCACCGTCAGCAGAACGCACTGGTGTCACTGATTGCACACGACACTGAGCTGGCTGCAGACAACGAAGACTGATCGCAAGATCAAGTTTTTCAAGCCAGCGTAATTGCTGGCTTTTTTTATTCGCGGATTTTTATTGTTTAGTTATTTGTAGTACCACCTTGTAAGACATATCCGCGAACCATAAAAAAACCGCCTTAAAAGGCGGTTTTTTTATGCAGCTAAAACAACTAAAGCAGGAAGATGGTGGCCAACCCCAGGAAGATGAAGAAGCCGCCACTGTCGGTGACTGCTGTGATCATGACGCTCGCCCCCATCGCCGGGTCCCGGCCGAGCTTGGACAGCGCCATAGGGATCGTGACCCCCATCAGAGCTGCCAGCAGCAGATTGAGTGTCATGGCCGCTGTCATCACGACACCCAGCGACCAGCTGCCATAGAGCAGATACGCCACGACCCCAATCACCCCACCCCACACGACACCGTTGATAAGCCCCACCGCCAGCTCTTTGCGCAGCAGGCGCTTGGTGTTGCCGGTATTGACCTGGTCGAGCGCCATGGCTCGCACAATCATCGTAATGGTCTGATTGCCCGAGTTACCGCCAATCCCGGCCACAATCGGCATCAAGGCTGCCAGCGCGACCAGCTTCTCGATAGAGCCTTCGAACAAGCCAATCACACGCGAAGCCAGGAATGCAGTGATCAGGTTGATTGCCAGCCACGCCCAACGGTTATGCAGTGAGCGCCAGACGGAGGCAAAGATGTCTTCCTCTTCACGCAAACCTGCCATGTTGAGGACTTCGGTTTCGCTCTCTTCACGAATGAGGTCAACCATTTCGTCGATGGTCAGACGGCCGATCAGCTTGCCGTTCTTGTCCACCACCGGCGAGGAGATAAGGTCGTAACGCTCGAACGCCTGAGCGGCCTCGTAGGCATCACCATCCGGGTGAAAACTCACCGGATCATTGGCCATGACCTCCGACACCTGCTTCTCAGGGTCATTGACCAGAAGGCGCTTGATGGGCAGCACGCCCTTGAGCACCCCGTCGTAATCGACTACGAATAACTTATCGGTGTGTCCCGGCAACTCTTTCAGACGACGCAGATAGCGCAGAACGACTTCAAGGCTCACATCCTCACGGATCGTGACCATCTCGAAGTCCATCAGCGCGCCGACTTGCTCTTCATCGTACGACAGCGCAGAACGCACACGCTCACGTTGTTGAGTGTCCAGAGCCTCCATCAGCTCATGGACAACATCGCGAGGCAGCTCGGGAGCAATGTCGGCCAGTTCGTCGGCGTCCATTTCCTTGGCGGCAGCCAGAAGCTCGTGATCGTCCATGTCGGCGATCAGCGTTTCCCGAACGGAATCGGATACTTCGAGGAGAATGTCGCCATCGCGGTCCGCCTTGACCAACTGCCAGACCGTCAGACGATCTTCGAGAGGCAATGCTTCCAGGATGTAGGCGACGTCGGCAGAGTGAAGGTCTTCGAGCTTGCGTTGCAGCTCGACCAGGTTCTGCCGGTGAACCAGATTTTCTACACGGTCTTGATTCTGACCTTCCTGACGATGAGTCAGGTCTTCAACAATACGCTGGCGCTGCAGGAGCTCGATAACCTGAGCCAGACGATCCTGCAAACTATCCTGCGTTTTTTTTACTTCGATTTCGGACATAGGCGAACTCCACTCCCAGCAGCGGAGCACGCCGGGAGATCAATCAGTTAATGCATGATTGCTTAAAGAAACTGTTGAGTAACTACTGGGTAAGTCCATGGAGGTTTTCCACAAGCCCCGGCGGGGCTGACGGGCGCAATCATACACCGCTTGGCCACATAGCACGCTACAAAATTCTGGCCAGAACAAGCGCTTGCAACACAAACTTCATAATCTGCGCGGCAATAGACCTTCGACGACACATCCCGCCAAGAAAACACCTGCCCGCACCAAATGATCTTCACTAGTCTTTTGCGACATCCGTCACGGAAGACCCCAGATGAACCAAACGCACGCCCGCCTTCTAGGCCTCGCCCTGCTCTGCTCTTCAACCTTGCTGCAAGCATCGAGCGTTCTGCGCTGCGAAGACGCTACCGGCAACATCACCTTCACCACCCAGGGCTGCCCAAGCGGAGAGGACGTACAGTGGCAAGACGCTTACAACGCGCCGCCCGGCTCGGTTACGCCGTTGCTTCCCGGCGCTGAACAGCAGGACAGATCCGGTAGAAGATCAGCACAAGCCGCTCAATCAAAAGCTGCTCAATCAGAAGAATTGGTAATAGTCGGTCAGCGTGACGACGGATGCGGCAACCGCCTGAGCCCCGAGCAACGTCGACGGGCGATCATCAATCAGCAGACGCCACCCGGCATGACGCGCAAGGACGTAGAAAGCTTACTGGGCAGGCCCGACAAGGTAGTGAGCAGGAATGGCGAGACGCGATACGTGTATCACGAGAAGAAAGGCCGCAGTAGCCAGGTCACATTCGACGAGCATGACTGCGTAAAAGGCAAACGCTAGAAAGCAAAAAGCCCGTATCAAACGATACGGGCTTTTTGGTGTTTGGTGCACTCGACAGGATTCGAACCTGTGACCGCTCGGTTCGTAGCCGAGTACTCTATCCAGCTGAGCTACGAGTGCATTAGCGCTTGATAAACCAGATCACCGCTGGTTACAACAAAGTCACCTGCATTACTGCAAACAACTCTTAAATGGTGCACTCGACAGGATTCGAACCTGTGACCGCTCGGTTCGTAGCCGAGTACTCTATCCAGCTGAGCTACGAGTGC